>NZ_JBHWVJ010000119.1:0-19469 GCF_042736725.1 Streptomyces sp. NPDC060028
TGGGCAAGGCGCTGCGGCGTCTGGGCCAGCGGGACCGGGCGCGGGTGTGCTGGCGGGACGCGGAGGTCGTTTTCACGCAGCTCGGTTCGTCCGAACTGGGCGAAGTCCAGGCCCTGTTGGCTGCCGAGGTCGCCGCCTGAGCAGCTGAACGAGGCGTTCATCGTTCGTTTATCGCCGCGCGGCAGTATGGGGTTCATCGACTCGGCGCGTCGGGGGGCGCGGGAGTCGGCTGGAGGACCACCCGTTCGGCGGTCCGCGGGGGAATCGCCGAACGGGCCCGACCCATCCATCAGGAGATTCGATGACGACGAACGAGAACATCCTGCCGAACGACGGCGACATCAAGCCGCTGGACAACCACGCGTCCGGTGTCGAAATCAAGCCGCTGGACAATCACGCGTCGGGCATCGAGATCAAACCGCTCGACAACCACGCCTCGGACGAGGACATCGTGACGCTGGACAACCACGCGTCCACTCCGCGTCCGTAAGGCGAGGCACAAGACGTACCACGGGGGGCCGGGGGTCACGGGGGACCAACGGGGGGCCAACGGGGTACACGGGGGAACGGCGGTCGCGGTGGCCCGGAGGGGGAGCCATCGCGGCCGCCGCATGTCCATGTCCGGCGCCGGTCCCGGACTCGTTCGCGGTCTCGGTCGCGGTCCCGGTCCCGGTCGGTCCCGGAAAGCTACGCTGGGACCGTGTTCACCTCACAGGGGCCGACCCTCCGCGAACTGGCCGTCCAGGCCCTGTCCTCGATCGAGCGGGGCTACGACCTGCTGGCGCCCAAGTTCGACCGCACCCCCTTCCGCACCCCGGACCGGATGCTCGACGCGGTCGAGGAGACCCTCGCGCAGTACGAGGGCTCCTTCGGTTCCGGGCTGGACCTGTGCTGCGGAACCGGCGCGGGCATCGGGATGCTCCGCCGGCTGTGCCGGGGCCCGGTCACCGGGGTGGACCTGAGCGCGGGGATGCTGGCCGAGGCCGGGCGGGCGCACGCGGACGAGCGCGTGGACTTCGTACGGGCGGACGCGCGGGCACTGCCGCCCGCGCTCGGCGGCTCGTACGACCTGGCGGTGAGCTTCGGGGCCTTCGGGCACTTCCTGCCGGCCGAGCGGCCCGCCGTCTTCGCCGGGGTGCACCACGCCCTGCGGCCGGGCGGGGTCTTCGCGTTCCCGATCGGCGCGCCGATCCCGCCGCGGCACCCGGCCTGGTGGGTGACGGCGGGCTTCGACGCGGCGATGCGGGTGCGCAATGCCGTGTGGCGGCCGCCGTTCGTCATGTACTACCGGACCTTCCCGCTGGGCGGCGTCCGCGCGGACCTGCGGGCGGCCGGCTTCACGGTGGAAACGGTCCCGCTGGAGCACTTCGGGCGCCGTCCCGACGGGCTGCCGCGGTGGCGGCTCGTACTGGCCCGGCGGGCGGCGGACGGCGGTGTGACCGCCGCCGGCGCCGCTAGCGGGAGCGCAGTTCGCGTTTGAGGACCTTGCCGCCCGCGTTGCGGGGCAGTTCGGCGACGAACTCCACCTCGCGCGGCACCTTGTAGTTGGCCATCTCCCGCCGCGACCACGCGATCAGGTCGTCGGCGGTGAGCAGCGAGCCGGGGCGCCGTACCGCGTAGGCCTTGCCGACCTCGCCGAGGCGCGGGTCGGGGACGCCGACGACGGCGACATCGGCGATGTCGGGGTGCAGGCCGAGGAGTTGCTCGATCTCGGCGGGGTAGGCGTTGAAGCCCCCGACGATGAACATGTCCTTGATCCGGTCGGTGATGCGCAGGTTTCCCGCGGCGTCGAGGACCCCGACGTCGCCGGTGCGCAGCCAGCCCTCCGCGGTGATGGCCTCGGCGGTCTCGGCGGGCTCCTCGAAGTAGCCCTGCATGACGTTGTGGCCGCGCACCCACACCTCGCCGGCTTCCCCGGCGGGCAGGGCGGCCCCGCCGGGGCCCGCGATGCGTACCTCGGTGCCGGGGATGGGCCGGCCCGAGGTGGAGGCGATGGTCTGCGCCGGGTCGCCGCGGCGGCACATGGTGACGATGCCGCCGGCCTCGGAGAGCCCGTAGGCGGTCAGGACGGTGGCGATGCGCAGTTCGCCGCGGAGCCGCTCGACGAGCCGCAGCGGCACCACGGCCGCTCCGGTGACGACCAGGCGCAGGGCGGTGAGGTCGTGGTGGTCGCGCTGGGGGTGGTCGAGCAGGGACTGGTGGAGCGTGGGCGGGCCGGGGAGTACGGAGATCCGTTCGGCGGCGACGTTGGCGAGGACGGTGTCGATGTTGAAGACGGGCTGGGGGATCATCGTGGCCCCGCGCATCAGGCAGGCGATGATCCCGGCCTTGTAGCCGAAGGTGTGGAAGAAGGGGTTCACGATCAGGTAGCGGTCGCCCTCGCGCAGTCCGGCGAGCTCGCTCCACACGTCATAGCAGCGCAGGGACTGGGCGTGGGTGATGACGGCGCCCTTGGGGCTGCCGGTGGTGCCGGAGGTGAAGATGATGTCGGAGGGGGCCTCGGGCCGTATCGCCTCGGTGCGCTCGCGGACCGCCTCGGGCGTGACGGTGTCGCCGCCGGCCAGGAAGTCCTTCCAGGTGCGGAAGGACTCGGGGGCGTCCTCGGCGAGGACGACGACCTGCTCCAGGTACTCCAGGCCGGGCAGCGGGCCGGAGCCGTGGCCGTCGGCCGCGGCGCGGCGCAGGGAGGCGACGTAGGAGGTGCCGAGGAAGGTGCCGGTGACGAACAGCAGCTTGGCGCGGCTGCGCTGGAGGACGTATGCGGCTTCGGCGCCCTTGAAACGCGTGTTGAGGGGGACGAGTACGGCGCCCGCCGAGACCGCTCCGAGCGCGGAGACGATCCACTCCAGGGTATTGGGCGCCCAGACGGCGACCCGGTCGCCCGGCTCGACCCCGGCGGCGATGCAGGCTGCCGCGGCGCGGCCGACGCGCTCGCCGAGCTGCGCGTAGCTGATGCGGACGCGTCCGTCCACGACGGCTTCGTGGTCGGCGTACTGCTCGGCGGCCGCGCGCACCAGTGTGCCGATGCTGCCCCAGCGCAGATCGCCCCGTACGTCCTCGCGCTCGTCCTCACGGCCGCCTTCGCGCTCGTCCTCACGGCCGCCTTCGCCCTCGCGCCTGCCCCCGTGCTTGCCCTCGCCGTTGCCCTTGCCCTCGTCCATCGCTCGCCCCTCCCCGCTCCCTGCGACACCGGTAGCTGACTATCCGTCAGATTAGCTGTAGCCTTCGCGGCTGTCAGTACTGGTGCACCCCCCGGAGGTGGCGATGGCGGCAACGCTCAAGGACGCTACGGCGATAGTCGGCATCGGGCAGACCGCCTTTGCCAAACAACTGCCGCAGTCCGAGAAGGAATTGGCCTGCCGGGCCATTCTGGCGGCGCTCGCCGACGCCGGCATAGCGCCGTCGGAGGTCGACGCCTTCTCCTCCTACACGATGGAGGAGACCGACGAGGTCGAGGTCGCCAAGGCCATCGGCGCCGGCGACGTCACCTTCTTCTCCAAGATCGGCTACGGCGGCGGCGGTTCCTGCGCGACCGTCGGCCACCTCGCGGCCGCCGTCGCCACCGGCCAGGCCACCGTCGGCGTCGCCTGGCGCTCGCGCAAGCGCGGCTCCGGCCCGCGCCCGTGGAAGAACACCGCCGTCCAGCTGCCCACCCCCGGCCAGTGGACCCGACCCTTCGGACTGCTGCGGCCCGCGGACGAGATCGGCATGCTGGCCCGCCGCTACATGCACGAGTACGGAGCCACCCGCGACCACCTCTTCAACGTCGCGATGGCTTGTCGCAACCGGGCCAACGAGAACCCGGCCGCGATGATGTACGACCGCCCGCTGACCCGCGAGATGTACATGACCTCCCGCATGATCAGCGACCCCCTCTGCCTGTTCGACAACTGCCTGGAGACGGACGGCGCGCTCGCCTGCGTGATCGTGAGCGCCGAGCGGGCCCGCGACTGCCAGCAGAAGCCCGTCTACGTCCACTCCGTCGCCCAGGGCCTGCCCGCCCAGCACCACGGCATGGTCAACTACTGGAACGACGACCCGCTGTCGGGCCCCGCCTGGACCGCCGCCCGACACCTGTGGAAACAGGCCGACTTCGGACCGCAGGACGTGGACGTGGCCCAGATCTACGACGCCTTCACCCCCCTGATCCCGCTGTCCCTGGAGGGCTACGGCTTCTGCGGGCGCGGCGAGGGCGCCGCCTTCACCGAGGGCGGGGCCCTGGAGATCGGCGGCCGGCTGCCCATCAACACCGGCGGCGGCGGGCTCAGCGAGGCCTACGTGCACGGCTTCAACCTGATCAACGAGGGCGTCAAGCAGCTGCGCGGCATCTCCACCGCCCAGGTGCCGGACGCCGCGACCTGCCTGGTGACGGCGGGCGAGGGTGTCCCGACGTCCGCGATCCTGCTGCGAGCCTGAGGAGCCGAAGATGACCGCTGACACCGCTGACACCGCTGCGACGGCCGAAACCGGCGGCGCCGCTGGCACTGACACTGCCACTGGCACTGCCACGGCCGGGGCCGGGGCCACGGCCGGCGCCGACGGCCTGCTGCTGCCCGTCCCCGACGAGGACGGCGCCCCCTTCTGGGAGTACGCCGCCCGGGGCGAACTGCGCGTCCAGGCCTGCTCCGCCTGCGGCAGACTCCGCTTCCCGCCGCGCCCCTGCTGCCCGCACTGCCAGTCCTTCGACTCCGAATGGCGCCCGATGAGCGGCCGCGGCCGCATCTGGTCCTACGTCCGGCCGCACCCGCCGCTGCTGCCCGCGTACGCCGCGCAGGCCCCGTACAACGTCGTCCTCGTCGAGCTCGCCGACGCCCCGCACATCCGCCTCGCCGGCAACCTCGTCACCTCGGCGGACGCCCCGCTCGACTCGATGGACCCGGCCCGGCTGCGCATCGGCGCGCGGGTCCAGGTGGTCTTCACCGAGACGGGCGGGATGGCCGTGCCGCGCTGGGTTCCGGAGAAGTCGTGACGCTGCGGGTGGAGCGGGACAAGGCGACCGGGGTCGCGGTCGTCACCCTGGACCGGGAGCGCAGGCACAACGCGATCGACCTGGCGACGGCGGCCGCACTGGGCGAGGTGTGGCGGGAGCTGCGCCACGCGGAGGACGTACGGGCGGTGGTGCTCACGGGCGCCGGGAGCGCCGCCTTCTGTACGGGCATCGACCGCGGCGTGGACGTACCGCAGCCGGCCTCCCCGTACTCGGCGGACGACCCGCTGATCGCCATCGGCCCCAAGGCGTGCGACCTGTGGAAGCCGGTGATCGCCGCGGTCAACGGCATGGCGTGCGGCGGGGCCTTCTACCTGCTGGGCGAGTCGGAGTTCATCGTCTCCTCCTCGTCCGCGACGTACTTCGACCCGCACACGACGTACGGCATGGTCAGCGCGTACGAGGCGGTCTACATGGCGCAGCGGATGCCCTTCGGCGAGGCCGCCCGGATGTCCCTGATGGGCACGGCGGAACGGCTCTCCGCGCAGCGGGCGTACGAGATCGGCCTGGTCTCGGAGCTGGCCGCGCCCGGGGAACTGCTCCCGGCGGCCCTGCGGGCGGCGCAGACCCTGGCCGGTTTCCCGACGGAGTCCGTGCAGGGGACCGTACGGGCGCTGTGGTCGGCCAAACAGGCCGCGCTCCAGCAGGCGCTGGCGCAGGCCCCGGCGCTGATCGCGCTGGGGAACCTGCCTGCGGAGCAGCAGGCGGAGCTGTTCGCGGGCCGGCGGGAGGCTGCCGTGGAGCCGCGGGTGCGGTGACGGTGACGGTGAGGGGGCGTACGCGTGCATCCCGCGCGGCCCGCGTCGTCAGCTGATGCGGCCGATCTCGCAGCGCTGGATCTCGGCGGCCTTGTCCGCGTGCGCCATCGGGACGGTGACCGTCTTGGCCTCGCGGCCCTTGAGGGTGACCCGGACCGAGGTGCTGTCGAGGTTGGCGCCGCTCGCGCCCGCGAAGTTCAGCGGTACGTCGACGGTGCGCTCGGTGTCCACGAGCGAGGTCACCTGGATGACGGCCTGCGGCCGGCCCGGTCCGGCGCAGGTGACGACCGTGGCGCGGGCGGGGTCCTTGGACTTGGTGCCGGTGCTCCCGCCGGTGGTGGTGTTGGTGGTGGTGTTGTTCGTGTGGGTGGTGCGCCTGCTCTTGGAGCTGGAGCAGCCGCCGCCACCGCTGCTGCTCTTGCTCTTGCTCTTTCCGCTGCTCCCGCCGTGCGACGAGAACCCCGTCAGCGCGAGCACCACGCCCACGAGCACCGCCGTGAACCTGATCCGCCGTGCAGCCGCCATGGCCGAATCCCTCCCCCTGGGCAACGGCGGGTCACGCTATCAGCCGCCGCCGACGGCGCAGCGGGCGACGAGGTCCCGTACGGCACCACGAGCGGGGCGGCGACGGAGGGGGCCCTGCGCCCGGGTGGAGCCGGCCTCCGGCGTGCGGCGGGTGGGGCCCGGGCGTAGCGTCGGGATCGAGACCCCTACCCCGGAGGGGCCGGGCATGATCCGTAACGTACTCGGCTCGCTGATGGGTCTCATCGGAGCGGCGGCCGCCGTCTGGAGCCCCTTCCGTGCCTGGTACGACGGCCGTCACGGACGCGACTACCGCGTCCAGGACCTCTTCTCCGCCGCCGGGATCACCTCGCTCCTGCTGCCGTTCCTCTTCGCCGCCCTGCTGGCGCTGGTGGTGATCGTGCTCAGGTCGCGCCGGTGCTGTGGATGGTCCGGCAGAGCCAGGCCGCGGGCGGCCTCTCGGTCGGCTGCTCCTCGCGTCGGCCGCCGTGCGCGGCCGCCCCCGCCCCCGCACTCGCACCCCCGCACCGGAACAACCGCCGCCGCCGACCGGACAGGCTTAGTCCGCGCGCCCCGGGCACTCGGTCGCGCGCTGGAAGTCCGTCACCGTGCGGCGGTAGCCGCTGTGCCCAGTACTGCAGGCGTGGCGCAGGGACCACACGGCCGGGGTGTCTGCGTCGTCCGCCGGGCCGGAGCCGTCGAGGCACGACGTGCATTCGGTTTCGTACACCGGCCCACTGCCGGTGCGGTCGCTGGAGAGCAGCCAGTCCGACGGGTTCACCACCCTCCCCGTCATGCCCGGACCCCTTTCACGGAGAGCTCGGCCCAGACCCGTTTGCCGGGCCCGACCCGCTCACCCACGGCCCACCGGTCCGCGACCGCCGCCACCAGGAACAATCCGCGCCCGCCATCGGCATCGACCTCGGGCACGCCCGCCTCCGGCCGAAGGGCGCACGCGTCGTGCACCTCGATCCGGACCCCGTCGGGCAGCCTCACGTACCGGGTCTCGATCTCCCGGTCCCTGGGGACGACGGCATGCCGCACCGCGTTGCCGACCAGCTCGGACACCACCAGCAGCCCGTCGTGCTCCAGATCGGAAAGCCCCCAGTCCGCCAGGGTCTTACGCAACTCCGCCCGTGCGAGCGGCACGCAACGGGCCTCCCTCCGCCATCGCCGTACCACTTCGACTTGATCTACCGGCAGGCCGATAAAATGCTCCACGCTGACGCTCCTTCGAAGCGTTGGCCACGCCCCCGGACCGTTGGCGCGGTCGCGGGGGTATTGCATTCATCGACGAGACTGGACCGGTGGACCGGTCCAGTCAACCCCCTGAGTGCATCACGTAGTTGTCCGTGCGCTCCCACAGGCCCTCAGGTGTTACGCCTTCTTCGCAGACCAGAGCCACTCCCGCCTCGTCGTACGCGGCGTGCAGGACCACCGCGACCGCACAAGGACGTTTCACCTGAAGGAGTTCGGCCTCCGCGCTCACTGCCAGGCGTACCGATGTGGTGTCCGTGCCGCGCACCGGCAGTCGCCCCGTGGCGCGGCGCACGTAGTGCGTGGTGCCCTCGGGGATCGGCCCGTTCTGGTGCAGGCGCGGGCAGATGTCCGCGACCTCCGGCGGAAACCAGGCGACGACGTGCGAAAGCGGCCCTCCCTCTTCCGTGAGGACGAGCCGGGCCCGATGGAGGGCCCGCCTGCCTGCCGCCAGGCCGAGAGCTTCGGCGATGTGGGACGGAGGCACCAGCATTTCCGGCGCGCCGAGCCGTCGGTACGCAGCGCCTCCCTGAACCCGGCTGGTTCCCGGGCCCCGGCCACCGGCCGGTCGCGCAACCGGAGCCTGGGTCACGGCGAATCCGCGCCCCTGGTGGGGAACCACCAGACCGTCGGCCCGCAGCACCTCCATGGCCTTGATGGCGGTCGCCCGTGAGACCGCCCATTGCTCGCACAGGTCGCGACTGGACGGCAGAAGGTCTCCGGGGCCGAACTCGCCGTCGGCAACCCGCCGCCGCAAGCTCTCCGCGATCTGTTCGTACTTCAGCAACGGCATGTGCGTTCCTTCAGTTCCTTCGGGCGACGGGCCGGCCGGTTGACCGGTCAGGCTAGGGGCTACCGCCACGTGCGGCCAGCACCCAGAATCGCAACCATGCCCACACACTCCGTAGGCCCAGAGATCATCGCTTTCTACAGCGAGACGATCAACGAATCCGACCGCCTGAGCACCAGCGCGGACGGGGTGCTGGAGATGATCCGCACCCAGGAACTCCTGCGGCGCCACCTCCCGGCCACGCCCGCCCGGATCATCGACATCGGCGCGGGCCCCGGCGCCCACGCCCGCTGGCTCACCAAAGACGGGTACGACGTCGACCTGATCGACCCGGTACCGCGCCATGTCGAGGAAGCGACCGCTGCCGGATTGCACTGCGTCCTCGGCGACGCCCGTGCCCTGACCGCCGACGACGACTCGTACGACGTCGCGCTCGTTCTCGGCCCGCTGTACCACCTGATCGAACGCGGCGACCGCATGCAGGCCCTCCGCGAGGCAGCGCGCGTGGTCCGCCCCGGCGGTATCGTCGCGGCCGCCGCCATCGGCCGGTACGCCTCCCTCTTCGAGCATGTCGCCACCACCATGCTCACTGTCGACCGGGTGCGCGACGCCGTCGCCGACATCCTCGTCAGCGGAATCCACGAACCGGGCCGCAAGGGGTTCACCAGCGCGTACTTCCACACCGGTGAGAGCCTGGCGGCGGAGATGTCGGAGGCCGGCCTGGACGCCCCCCGCGTGTACGGCATCGAGGGCCCGGTGTGGTCTGCGCTGAAGGCGACCGAACAGCACACCGGCGAAAGCCTGACCGACTCGAGGATGTTCGACGCGGCGCTGACCGCGGCACGCCTGGCAGAGCCCCACCCCGACCTGCTCGCCGCGAGTTCCCACATGCTCGCGGTGGCCACGGTGTCGGGAGTCCCGATCCCGTAGCCGCCTGGCCCGGACATGGCGGCGGCCCCGGCCCCCTGGTGGGGGCGGGGCCGGCCGGCCGGGCTGGCGGTGGGGGATCAGGCCTCGACGACGCCCGAGGACGCGATCTCGATCTTGGCGCGGGTGGTGCCGGACTGGGAGCCCAGACCCTCGATCTTGGTGACCAGGTCCGAACCCGAGACGACCTCGCCGAAGACGACGTGCTTGCCGTCCAGCCACGGGGTGGAGACGGTGGTGATGAAGAACTGCGAGCCGTTGGTGTTGCGGCCGGCGTTCGCCATCGACAGCAGGAACGGGCGGTCGTGCTTCAGCTGGAAGTTCTCGTCGGCGAACTTCTCGCCGTAGATGCTCTTGCCGCCGGTGCCGTTCTGGTTGGTGAAGTCGCCACCCTGCAGCATGAACTGCGGGATGACGCGGTGGAACGGCGAGCCCGCGTAGCCGAAGCCGTGCACGCCGGTGGCGAGCTCACGGAAGTTCTGGGCGGTCTTCGGGACGACGTCGTCGAAGAGCTTGAACTCGATGCGGCCGGCGGCCTCGCCGTTGATGCTGATGTCGAAGTAGACGTTGCTCATGGGACCCATCCTGTCACTCCCGGTGCGACCCGCGACCCGGAGGGCCCCCGGCAAGGCGCCGAACCCCGCCGACAGCTCAATCGAGTGAGCCGTCCGGCATATACCTGCGGCGTATGCCAACGTGCAACAGCCTGGCGAGAGACATCTGGAGGCACCTGATGCCGCGTACTTCCTTCCCCGGCCGTGGCACGCTCATCGAGGAGACGTACCTGGAAGGCGAAGCCAAGGGCAGGAACGAGGGCAGGACCGAGGGCAAGGCCGAGGAGCGCGCGCAGCTCGTGCTGCGTGTTCTCGACAACCGCGGGATCCCCGTCCTCCCCGAGTTCCGGGAGCGCGTCGTCGCCTGCGGCGACCTCGACACCCTCGGGCGGTGGATCGACCTCGCCTTCACCGTGTCCGAGGCCGAGAAGCTCTTCGCCGGGGAGGGCTGATCCCGGCGCTGCCGCCCCCGCCTGTGGTCCGGGCGGGGGCTTTACGTTTGCCCCGGGCGGGTCAGCCGGACGTACGGGTGCCCGTGCCCTTGGCGGCGTCCAGGGCGTAGACGCAGCGGTCCTTGCTGCATGCGTAGACCACGCCCGCCTCGGCCACCGGGGCGCCGGTGATCTCGCCGCCCGTGGCCAGCTTCCAGCGGAGCTGGCCGCCCGCCGCGTCCAGGGTGTACAGGCAGTGGTCGGCCGAGCCGAAGTGGACGCGGCCGTCCGCGACCGCCGGCGGGCCGGTGATCTCCCCGCCCGCGGCGAAGCGCCACTTCGGGGTGCCGGTGACCGCGTCGAGCGTGTACAGGGCGCTGCCCGCGCCCAGGTGGACGCTGCCGTTCGCGACCAGCACCGGGTCCGCGGACGGGCGCGGCTCGGTCGTGATGCGCCAGCGGTCCTTGCCGGTGGCCGCGTCCAGGGCGTAGACGGTGCCGAGGTAGTCCGCGAGGTAGACCCCGCCGCCCGTGACCGCCGCGCCCGGGGCGAAGGCCGGGGGCGCCAGGAACACGGCCGGGGCCTCGAAGTGCCAGCGAACCCGGCCCGAGGCCCGGTCCACGGACAGGACACGGGTCCCGGCCGCGACGTAGACGTTGCCGTCCGGGGCCGGGGTGACCCGTACGGGGACGTTGCCGCAGGAGGCCGCGTCGCCGACGGGGTACGACCAGGACTCGCGGCCGCTGCGGGCGTCCAGGGCGCGCAGCCGCGCGTCCTGCCACACGTACACGGTGCCGTCCGCCAGGACGGGGGCTCCCTCGGCGCTCTCGAAGTCCGTCTGGGCGCCGGTCAGCTCCCACAGCTTCTGGCCGTTCGAAGCCTCCCAGCCCTGTACGCCGCCCCCGCGCGTGGCCGTGACGACGGTGCCCCGGTCGGCGCGCAGGGCGTACACCCAGGCGTCGGTGGACAGCCGCCACCGCTCGGAGCCGTCGGTGGCGTCGAGCGCGTAGAGGGAGGGCCCGTCGGAGGCGTGGATCCGGCCGCCCGCGACGGCCATGGACCAGGCGACGTCCCGGGTCTTGAACTGGCGCCGGCCGCTCGCCACGTCCAGGGCGTGCACCTCGAAGGAGGTGACGTAGAGCATGTCTCCCGCGACCGTCGGGGTCCCCCAGACCTCGTTGGACATCCGGAAGCGCCACGGGCGCCAGCGCCCGCTGTCCGGGGCCGGCCCGGGGTTCGGGATCGCCACCACCGAAGACGCCACCGAAGACGCCACCGACGAAGCGGCCGCCACCACCGCCGAAGACCCGCCCGGCGGGCGCACCCAGCCGGTCGCCGAATCCGCGGCCGCCGCGTGCGCGGCCGGAGCCGAGGCACTCGCGCGCGGCCCCGGCCCGATCGGCACCGGGGAGCCGCCCAGCCGTACGGGCTCGCCCGACGGCGCGGGTGTCAGCGGCGGCCGCTCGGGGCGCTGCGGAACGGCCTGGCCGGTACGCGGGTCGAGCCACGGGTCGGCGCCGCCGCGCTGCCGACGGTGCGTGGCGGGACCCGAGACGGGGTCGGACAGGGGCTCGGACAGCGGCTCGGGGGCCGGCACCGGGACCGGCGCGGCCGGGGTGCGCTGCCCCGCCCGCCGGGTCTCGATCATCGCGACGGCCGACGTGGGCAGCCACGCCGAGGCGGTGCCGCTGTCGTCGCCGCCGTCGAACAGATGCGGGGCGAGCTGCGCCTGCAGGTCGGCGGGGGTCGGGCGCCGGGTGGCGTCCATCTGCATGCAGGAGTCGATCAGCGGCCGCAGCTCGTCCGGGAGCCCCTCCAGGTTGGGCCCCTCGCGCAGCAGCATGAACACCGTCTCCACCGGGTTCGCCCCGTGGTACGGCGGATGCCCGGTCGCGGCGAAGACCAGCGTGGAGCCGAGCGAGAAGACGTCGCTGGCGCCCTTGACGCTGCGCGAGTCCTTCGCCTGCTCGGGCGACATGTACGCGGGCGTGCCGACGGCGACGTTCGTCATGGTCAGACGGGTGTTGGAGACCCCGCTCGCGATGCCGAAGTCGATCACGCGCGGGCCGTCCTCGACGACGAGCACGTTGGACGGCTTCAGGTCGCGGTGGACCAGGCCCGCCCCGTGGATGGACTGCAGCGCCTCGGCGATGCCCGCGGCGAGCCACCGTACGGCCTGGGCGGGCATGGGCCCGCACTCGTTGACGATCTCCTCCAGGGAGGGCGCCGGCACGTACGCGGTCGCCAGCCACGGTACGGCGGCGCGCGGGTCGGCGTCGACGACGGCCGCGGTGTAGAAGCCGGACACGGCGCGCGCCGCCTCCACCTCGCGGGTGAAGCGCACGCGGAACAACTGGTCCTCGGCGAGCTCGGTGCGCACCGTCTTGATCGCGACTCGGCGTCCGGACGCCGACCGTGCGAGATAGACCAGCCCCATGCCGCCGGCGCCGAGCCGTCCCAGCACCTCGAAGGGGCCGATCCGTCTCGGGTCGTGCTGCGTCAGCTGCTCCACCACTCGCCTCCACACCTCCCCGTACGGGCCCTTCGCCGGGTCCGCTTCCTTCACAGCACGCGCCACCGGCACGCGCCACCAGCGCGCGCCACCAGCACACGCGCCACAGCACACGCGCCGACACAGGCCGGCACGCGGCGGCACACGGCGGTCGGCCGGTGCAGCGTCACACTCCGGGCCCCGCCCGGGGTCGTGCAAACCCGATTCTGTCAGGCCCGCGCCCGGTCCGGCCCCGACTGGGCCCGGAACCGGGCCTGGAACGGGCCCGGAGCGGGCCGAGCGGGCCCGGGTGCGGCTCCGATCGGGCCCGGCTACGCCTGCGGCTTCGTACGCGGCTCCGACAGGAGTCCGAAGACCGCCCCCTGATTGTCCGCGACGACCGCGATCCGCCCGTGGGGGGTGTCGAAGGGATCGGCGGTGACCCGCCCGCCCAGCCGCTGGACCATCGCCACGGACTGGTCGCAGTCCGGTACGGCGAAGTACGCCAGGAAGTGCGCGGGCATGACGTCGGGAAAGGCGTCGGTGATCAGGCTGCGGCCCATGACGGCGCTGCCCGGTCCGGGCGCGCTGCCCGGCGGGGACCAGACGCGGTACTCCACTCCGGCGTCGTCCTGGTCCTGCGGGACGTAGCCGAAGACCTTGGCGTAGAACACGTCCACCGCGTCGCGGGCCCGTGTGTAGACCTCGGTCCAGCAGTAGGTGTACGGCTCCCGCTGGGCGTCGAAGCCGTGGTGGGTGCCGGGCTGCCACAGCCCGAAGACGGCCCCGCCGGGGTCGGCGGCCATCGCGGCAGCCCCGTACGGGCCCACGGGCATGGGGTCCATCACCATCTGGCCGCCGGCGGCGCGGATGCGCTGGGCGCAGGCGTAGGCGTCGGAGGTGTAGAGGTAGATCCCCCATACGGTGGGCATCCGGCCGTCGGGCTTGGGGGCGAGCGCGGCGACGTTGCGGCCGCGGCTGTAGGCCTGGGTGTAGTGGCCGTACTCGGGTCCGGCGCTGTCGGCGAAAGTCCACCCGAAGAGCTCACCGTAGAAGCGCTTGCCCGCCTCGACGTCGGGAAGCGAGGCATCCACCCAGCAGGGTGCGCCTTCCGCGAATGCGGCCATGAGCCCGTTTCCTTCCGTTATGCGGGGGTGTGCCCCCTCCCGCCATCCTCCCCCAGCCATGATCCGACCGAAAACTTGTCCACAGCCTGTTGATAAGACTATTCGGGGGATACCGCCCGCAAGGGGTGCGGCGCGCCCTGGGGCGCCCACACGGCCGAAATGGATCCGCCCGACGCCACGTGACCGCTCCAAGCCCAGGCCAGGCGCCCCGTAACCCCATTTGCAGGCGGCCGAATCGCGCCCCGATCACCCCTCGGTAAGCTGACGGCATGACAGGACAAGTACGCACCGTCGACGGCCGCGTTGCCGGCCGGCGCGGTCAGGCGACGCGGCAGAAGTTGCTCGACTGCCTCAGCGAGATGCTCAGCTCCTCGCCGTACCGCGACGTCAAGGTGATCGACGTCGCCCGCAAGGCCGGAACCTCGCCCGCGACCTTCTACCAGTACTTCCCGGACGTCGAAGGCGCCGTCCTGGAGATCGCCGAGGAAATGGCCAACGAGGGCGCGCAGTTGACGTCGCTCGTCGAGGGCCGTTCCTGGGTCGGCAAGGCCGGCTGGGCGGCGGCGGAGGAACTCGTCGAGGGATTCCTGGACTTCTGGCGGCGCAACGACGCGATCCTGCGGGTCGTCGACCTCGGCGCGGCCGAGGGCGACAAGCGCTTCTACAAGATCCGCATGAAGATCCTGAACTCCGTCACCAACTCCCTCACGGAGTCGATGAAGGAACTCCAGGCCAAGGGCAAGGTCGACAAGGACCTCAGCCCGGCGGCGATGGCCGGTTCGCTGGTCGCGATGCTGGCCGCGGTCGCCTCGCACCAGAAGGGCTTCCAGACCTGGGGCGTCAAGCAGGCCGAGCTCAAGCCGAACCTGGCGCTGCTCGTCCACCTCGGCATCACGGGCAAGAAGCCGACCAAGTAGCGGCGGCCCCCACCTGCCGGGGGTCCGCCCCCGCCGGGGGTCCCCCCTGCCGGGGTCCGCCGCCGCCCGCTGCCTCACGCTTCCTGCCGATGTTCCGCCGCGATCAGCGCCGCTCCAGGCGGAACAGCCGGATCTCGCGCTCGATGCGCGCCTGGTACGTCGCGTACGGCGGCCAGAACTTCAACACCGCCTGCCACGCCACCGCGCGCTCCTCGCCCGCCAGCAGGCGGGCCCGTACCGCGATGTCCTGCCCCTTCCAGCTCACCTGCGCGTCGGGGTGCTTGAGCAGGTTCCCGGTCCACGCCGGATGCCCGGGCCGGCCGAAGTTGGAGCCGATCAGCAGCCAACTCGCGCCGCCCTCCTCCGGCATGCACGCGAGCGGGGTGGTGCGCGGCTCGCCGGTCTTGGCGCCCTTGGCGGTGAGGATCACGCCGGGGAGCATCTGGGCGCTGAGGATGACCTTGCCGCGGGTCAGCTTGTGCACCGCCTTGTCCATGGCGGGGATGAAGTGCGGTGCGATCTTGGCGAACAGCATGGTCGAGGAGACCTTCTGCATCAGCTTGACGCCGGGAGCCATCAGACGGCCACCCTCTCGGATGTATCGGATGTGCCGGATGTGGGGGATGTGGATGTAGGGGATGTAGGGGTGAAGAGGCCGGCGCGCTGGGCCGCGTGCGCCCGCAGCCGGTGCACGGGGCCGAAGAGCAGCTCGTCGGCCGCCGCCCGCTTGAAGTAGAGGTGCGCGTCGTGCTCCCAGGTGAAGCCGATGCCGCCGTGCAGCTGGATCGCCTCTCCGGCGGTGGTCCGCAGGGCCTCCAGCGCCTGGGCCAGGGCGAGGCCGCCCTGTTGCGGGTCCCACGCCGCGTAATAGGCGGCGGAGCGGGCCGCCTGCACCTGTACGTACAGGTCGGCGAGCCGGTGCTTGACCGCCTGGAAGGAACCGATGGCCCGGCCGAACTGCTCGCGCTGGCGGACGTACTCCACGGTGCGGGCCAGCGCCTGCCCGGCCGCGCCGACCGCCTCGGCCGCGAGCACGGCGGCGGCGGTGCGCCCGGTGGCGGCGAGGGCGCCGAGCACGTCGGCCTCCGCGTCGCCCAGCAGCTCCGCCGGTACGTCGCGCAGTTGCACGCGGGCCTGCGGCCGGGTCTCGTCCAGGGTCGCCTGCCGTGACCGTACGAGGCCGGGCGCGCCCTCCCGTACGAGGAACAGCAGCGTGCGGCTGCGCGCGAAGCCGCCCGTGTGCGCGGCGACCAGGAGCAGCGAGGCACTGTGCCCGTCGAGCACCTGGGCGCTCTCCCCGTACAGCCGCCAGCCGCCGTCCTCCCCGGCACGGGCCTGGACGCCGCCTGCGCGGCCGCCGCCCGCCCAGTCGCCGGGGGCGTTGTCGCCGGTCAGCGCGAGGGCGGTGGCGAGCGCCGGGCCCGGGACGGCGAGGGCGGCCGTGAGGTCGCCGGCCGCGAGGGGCGGGAGCAGGGTGGAGCGCTGGTCCTCGGTGCCGAGGGCGGTGATCAGCGGCACCCCGAGCGCGGCGGTGGCCAGCAGGGGCGAGGGGAGCAGCGCGCGCCCGGTCTCCTCGCAGGCCAGGACCAGATCGGCGGGGGCGCAGCCGACGCCTCCGTACTCCTCCGCGATGGCGATGCCCGGCAGGCCGAGCTGCTGCGCGAGCTGCTGCCACAGCTCGCGGTCGTGTCCGGCGGCGGTGCGGACGGCGGCCTTGACCTCGTCCGGTCCGCAGCGTTTGCCCAGGATCTCGCGCAGGGTGCGGCGCATCTCGTCCTGCTCCGCGGTGAAGGCGGCGTCCATCGTCGGGCTCCTCCCCGTATCTGACGGGCCGTCATGTTAGGGCGGGCGGCGGCAGATGCACAGGGGGCGGGGAGGGTGAGTGCGGGAGCACGGGCGGCGTGTCGCGCGCCGCCTCCGGCGGACTAGAAACTGACAGGCCGTCAGATGTACCGTCGGGCCATGCCTGGACCCACACCCGGACCCCTCTCCGGGCCCTCTCCCGCCACCTCCTCCTCCGCCGCCGCGGGCACGGGCGGCCGCCGCCGCAGGGTCGCGGTCGTCGGCGTCGCCCTCTCGGACTGCGGCCGGGTGGACGGCCCCACCCCGTACGCCCTGCACGCACAGGCCGCCCGGCGCGCCCTGGCCGACTCGGGCCTCGACCGCTCGGTCATCGACGGCTTCGCCTCGGCCGGCCTCGGCATCCTCGCCCCGATCGAGGTGGCCGAGTACCTCGGACTGCGGCCCACCTGGGTCGACTCCACCTCGGTCGGCGGCGCCACCTGGGAGGTCATGGCCGCACACGCGGCGGACGCCATCGCCGCCGGGCACGCCAACGCCGTACTGCTGGTCTACGGATCCACCGCCCGGGCGGACATCAAGGCCCGCCGGCGCACCTCGAACCTGTCCTTCGGCGCGCGGGGACCGCTGCAGTTCGAGGTCCCGTACGGGCACACGCTGGTGTCCAAGTACGCGATGGCCGCGCGGCGCCACATGCACGAGTACGGGACGACCCTGGAGCAGCTCGCGTCGGTGGCCGTACAGGCACGGGCGAACGCCGCCACCAACCCGGACGCGATGTTCCGCGACCCGATCACGGTGGACGAGGTCCTGTCGGGCGACATGATCGCGGACCCGTTCACGAAGCTGCACTGCTGCATCCGCTCCGACGGCGGCTGCGCGGTGCTGCTGGCCGCGGAGGACTACGTACCGGACACGGCGAAGGCGCCCGTCTGGGTCCTGGGCACGGGCACGTCGGCCTCCCACACCACCATGTCCGAGTGGGAGGACTTCACGGTGTCCCCGGCCGCGGTCTCGGGCCGCCTGGCCTTCGAACGGGCGGGCGTGAGCCCGGCGGACGTGGACCTCGCGCAGATCTACGACGCCTTCACGTACATGACCCTGGTCACCCTGGAGGACCTCGGCTTCTGCGCGAAGGGCGAGGGCGGGGCCTTCGTGGAGAAGGGCCGCCTGCTGCGGGACGGGGAACTCCCGGTCAACACCGACGGCGGCGGCCTCTCGGCCTGCCACCCGGGCATGCGCGGCCTCTTCCTCCTGGTCGAGGCGGTCCGCCAACTCCGCGGCGAATCCGGCCCGGGCCAGGTCCACAGACGCGACGGCACCCTCCCAGAACTGGCGGTCGCGTCGGGCACGGGCGGCTGGTTCTGCTCGTCGGGGACGGTGGTGCTGGGGCGGGGGTGAGGGGGGTACCGGGGTAGAACGGGGTAGAACGGGCCTGACCGGGCTTGAACGGGGGCGTTGACAGGGTTTGGGAGTTTCCCGTCAGTCTCATCGTCTCTCCGCGTCGGCCCGGCCTGTCAAGGGCGCTCCCTACGGTCGCGTCGCTACGCGATGGCCTTCGGCCACCCTTGACAGACCGACCCGCCACGGAAACACGAAGACTGTCGGGAAACCCCCAAAAGGACGTGGCCGGGGACCGGACCGATCCGACCTCCTCCCCGTACCCCCTTGCGGGACGGAGGGCCGCCTCGACGAAAGACCACCACCCCAACCCGCCCCGAACGGTGGCCAAATGATCCGGCCGGGGGAGGGCAGGCGCGTCAGACCGTTACGCGTCCCACTTGCTCAGCGGCTGCAGGCCGCCCGTGGCCGGACATAAGCCGCCCACACTCCCGACACCCTCCTCACCGACCGCGACCGACGGCCGTCATGGGGTGGACAGCCGCCTGAGGCGTCTGTGATGTCCGCCGACGTCAGACTCCGACGATGTGCACGTGACCGCCGCAGAGTTTCGCCATGTCGTCCACATCCGACGTCAGCAGAACGACAGGGCGGCGCTGCCGCAATGCGGCTTCAGCCACAGCCGCATCGATGGCGAACTTGTGGCCGTGCAAGCCCGCCGCCATCAGGAGGGCTGATGCGGCTCGCGCTTCCTCGTCACCCACGGAAATCACGCGCACACCGGAAAGAACCCAGTTCAAACGGGCTTTGTCGGTACGTGCGTGCACCGCCTCAATGATCGTGAGTGCGCACATCACGACTTCCATGCCACGGCTACGAGCTTCTGCGACGAGAGCCACCACAGGCTCTTCGTCGTTCAGCAGCTTCGACAGACCTTCACTGTCGAGAAGCAGCGTGCCTTCACGCGTCAGCTTGCGGCGGGCCATTCGTCGCCTTCCGCGAAGACTTCGTCGAAGACCTGCCGGGCCGCTTGCCGGGACTCGGCGGCGAGAGGGCCGCGCCTCTGTTCGTAGTCGGCCAGGTACTCGTCCAAGATCTGCCCCCGCAGCTCACGCTCGACTGCTGCGGTGACGAATGCGGAAAACTCCCGCTTGCCCACACGGGCGCGGATCGCCTCGGCGGTCCCCTCGGGCAAGGAGAGACTCACCCTCGCCGCCGGTCCCTCACCGATGCCGTACGTCGTCTCAGACACCCTTCCAGTTTATCAAACATGTAGGAAACCGGGCGGATGGACGGCCGTCGGTCGCGGTCGGCGAGACGCATGAAGTGAGTGTGGGCGGCTTGTGTCCGGCCACGGACGGCCTGCAGTCGCTGAGTAAGTGGAGCGCCTGGCGGTCTGCTGCGCCTGACCCCCCGACGCGGTCATCAAGCCACCGTGCGGGGCAGGTTGGGGCCGCCTTTCGCCGGGGCCTCCTCCCGTCCCGCAAAGGAGTGCGGGAAAGTGAGAAGTCCGCTCCCGGCCCGTCCTTTTGGGGGTTTCCCGACAGTCTTCGTGTTTCCGTGGCGG
>NZ_JBHWVJ010000120.1:0-19438 GCF_042736725.1 Streptomyces sp. NPDC060028
CGCCCGTCGGGAACCCGGCGGCAACAGCGGCGGCCGCGGCCTCGCTGCCGGGGGCGCTCGGGACCACGGCGACGCACAAGGCGGGCGCGCCCGCGGTGGCCGTCCCCGCACCGCGCCGAGCAGTGCCCGCGCCCGTGCCCGTCCCCTTCCCGGACCCCGAGCCTGCCGGGCCGCGCCCGGGGGCGCCGGCCACGCTGGACCCGCGGAAGGCGGCGCTGGCCCTGCCCGTGCCGCTGGTGGACGCGGGCGATCCCAACGCCGGTTTCCTGGCGGGCCTGCTGGCCTCCGCGCCGGCCGACCTGCTGGGCGCGCTGGGCTCGGCCCCGGCCGACTCCGCCGAGCTGCGGCTGCGGGAGCTGCGGGCCCGGCTGGAGCTGGGCGAACCGGGCGCGGCCGGGGCGGCCCTGGAGGAGCTGGAAGAGCTGTACCCCGACGATTGGCGGGTCGTGTGGGCCCGCGGGGTCGCCTCCCTGGCCGCCGGCGAGGACGAGATGGCGGCCCTGTCCTTCGACGCCATCTACGACGCCTTCCCGGGCGAGCCGGCGCCGAAGCTGGCGCTCGGGCTGTGCGCGGAGGTGCTGGGGCAGCTGGACAACGCGGCCGACTACTACCGCCTGGTGTGGGCCACGGACCCGGGCTTCGTCAGCGCGGCGTTCGGGCTGGCCCGGGTGCAACTGGCCGCCGGGGACCGGACCGGAGCCGTGGACACGCTGGAATCCGTGCCCGAGGCCTCGATCCACCACACCGCCGCCCGGGTGGCGGCCGTACGGGCACGCCTGCGCGACCGGGCTCCGCAGGAGGAGCTGCTGCCCGACCTGGCGTCGGCTGCCGCGCAGGTGGAGGCGCTGGAGCGGTTCGGGCTGGACTCGGTACGGCACGTCCGGCTGTCGACGGAAGTTCTGGGCGCGGCCCTGGACTGGGTACTGTCGGGTAGCCGGGGTTCCGAACCCGGCCGGACCTCGCTGCTCGGCAGTCAACTGGACGAACGGGGCCTGCGCTTCGGCTTGGAGCGCTCGTACCGCGTGCTCGCACGGCTGGCGCAGCAGGGCGAGGAGAGGATCGAACTGGTGGAGCGGGC
Organism: Streptomyces sp. NPDC060028; assembly: GCF_042736725.1. Taxonomy (NCBI): domain Bacteria; kingdom Bacillati; phylum Actinomycetota; class Actinomycetes; order Kitasatosporales; family Streptomycetaceae; genus Streptomyces; species Streptomyces sp. NPDC060028. Next base: position 1,079 of record NZ_JBHWVJ010000120.1, read on the forward strand.
AAACCGTTTCCGTCCCCGGACGTGGGTGTGATTGATGTCGAAGCATCGGCTGTCTGGCTGCCCGAGCTGCGCGGAGCCCCTGGAAGAGGGTGACCGTTTCTGCGGCTTCTGCGGCCAAGCCGTCCCGTCCTCGCCCCAGTCCGTCTCCCGCCCCACCCTCCCCATCACCCCGCCCCCGCCGGGTCCGGCTCGCGCCCCGGCGGGCGGGTACGGCAGCGCGGCCGCGCCGGGGTGGGGCAGCGTGAGCGCGGCGGCCCCGACGCTGGTCGAGGGGCCGGACGGCTGGTCCGACACCCCCGCGGCCGAGGACCCGTACGGTGACGGCGGCCCGCCGGCCATGGCCTCGGGCCACGAGCCGGCGTACGGCAGCGGCCCGGGCAGCGGCGACGGGGGCGCGGGAAGCGGAGGCCCGCAGGGTCCGGCCCCCGCCCGCGAGGCCCAGTACCCCACGCCCCCGGCGCACGAGCCCCCGTACGGCGGCACCAGCAGCGGCAGCGGCAGCGCGCGGTACGACCTCCCCGCCGGTACGGCCCCGGAGGGGCCCGGCGGGGCGGCGCCCGCGGAGGACCCCGGCAAGACGTGCGTCGCCTGCCGCGCCGGGCGGGTCGACACCGACGGCTACTGCGAGCACTGCGGCCACGCCCAGCCGAGGGAGCGGGACCACCTCGAAGAGGAGCTCGGCAGCGTCGCCGCCGTCAGCGACCGCGGGCTGCGCCACCACCGCAACGAGGACTCCTTCGCCGTGGCGGCCACCGCCCTGCCCGACGGCTCGGCCGCCACCGTGGCCATCGTCTGCGACGGGGTCTCCTCGGCCAGCCGCCCCGACGAGGCGTCGGCCGCCGCGGCCGCCGCCGCCAACGAGGCGCTGCTCGAGGCGCTGCCCCGCGGCGCCCACCCCCAGGAGGCCATGCACGAGGCGATCCTGGCGGCGGCCGCCGCCGTGAACGCCCTGGCCCCCGAGGTCCCCGGCGCCCAGAACGCCCCGGCCTGCACCCTGGTCGGGGCCGTCGTCAGCGGCGGGCTGCTGACCATCGGCTGGGTCGGCGACAGCCGCGCGTACTGGGTACCGGACGACCGCGCCGCCCTCCCCCGGCGCCTCACCGAGGACGACTCCTGGGCCGCCCAGATGGTCGCGGCCGGCCTGATGGGCGAGGCCGAGGCCTACGCCGACGTCCGCGCCCACGCCATCACCGGCTGGCTCGGCGCCGACGCCTACGAACTCGAACCGCACACCGCCACCTTCAAGCCGGACCACGACGGCGTGGTGGTGGTCTGCACGGACGGCCTGTGGAACTACGCCGAATCCGCCCGCGACATGGCCCAGGTACTGCCCGAGGACGCCGCGGCCCGCCCCCTGCACAGCGCGCAGGTCCTGGTGGGGCACGCCCTCGACGGCGGCGGACACGACAACGTCACCGTGGCCGTGGTGCCGTTCGCCGCCCACCCGGACGCGGCTGCCGGAGCACATCCGCAACCGGAATCGCCATCACAAGCGGAAGCGGAACCGCGCCCCCAGGTCTGACCAGCCTGCCCCCAGCCCCCGAGGAGTCCAACCGATGGCGAACTTCGCCAAGCCGAGCGCCCCGCGCTTCAGCGTGGAGGTGTACCAGAACGAGTTCCTCCCCGAGGGCGGCCGCGACGTCCACGCCATCGTCACCGTCACCTCGACCGGCGGCGCCACCGCCACCCGCGCCCCCGCGGACCGGGGCGGCGCCGCCGTCGTGATCATGGTCGACTGCTCGGGATCCATGGAGTACCCGCCGGCGAAGATGCGCGGCGCCCGCGAGGCCACCGCCGCCGCCATCGACACCCTGCGCGACGGCACCGCCTTCGCCGTGATCGCCGGCACCCACGTGGCCAAGGAGGTCTACCCCGGCCAGGGCCGCCTCGCCACCGCCGACCCGGCCACCCGCGCCCAGGCCAAGGAGGCCCTGCGCGGCCTCGCTTCCGGCGGCGGCACCGCCATCGGCACCTGGCTGCGCCTCGCCGACGGCCTGCTGCGCCAGGCCCCCGCCGCCATCCGCCACGGGATCCTGCTCACCGACGGGCGCAACGAACACGAGGAAGCGGCGGTGCTCCGCGCCACCCTCGAAGCCTGCGCCGGCCGCTTCACCTGCGACGCCCGCGGGGTGGGCACCGACTGGGAGGTCAAGGAGGTCACCGGCATCGCGAGCGCGCTGCTCGGCACCGCCGACATCGTGGCCGACCCGGCCCACCTCACCGAGGACTTCACGCGCATGATGGAGAACGTCATGGGCAAGGAGGTCGCGGACGTCTCGCTGCGCCTGTGGACCCCGGTCGGCGTGGAGATCCAGTACGTCAAGCAGGTCTCGCCCGCCGTCCGGGACCTGACCGCCCGCCGCACGGAGGCGGGCCCTCGCGCCGGGGACTACCTGACCGGGTCGTGGGGCGACGAGTCCCGCGAGTACCACGTGTGCGTACGGGTCCCCACCGCGGCCGTCGGGCAGGAAATGCTGGCCGCCCGGGCCACCTTGGTCATGCCGGGCGCGGCGGGCGAACCGCCCGCCGCGCTCGCTCAAGGACTGGTCCGCGCGGTGTGGACGGACGACCTGGCCGCCTCCACCGCCATCAACCCGCAGGTCGCCCACTACACCGGCCAAGCGGAACTCGCACAAGTCATCCAACAGGGGCTGGAAGCGCGCAAACTGGGTGATGTCGGCGGCGCCACCGCCAAACTCGGCAGGGCCGTACAGCTCGCGAGCGCCTCGGGGAACGCGGACACGGCGAAACTGCTGGCGAAGGTGGTGGATGTCGTCGACGCGGCGGCGGGTACTGTGCGGCTGAAGGCGAAGGTCGCCGATGCCGACGAGATGACTCTTGACACGCGTTCGACCCAGACCGTCCGAGTGAAAAAGAACTGACGACAGAGAAGAAGACCTGACGCGATGACGCAGGGAGAAGGGGGAAGCGCCGCCATGCCGACCTGCCCGAACGGGCACCAGTCCGCCTCCGACGACTGGTGCGAGGTCTGCGGCCACCGCATGGCCGCTCCCACGGGTGCGCCCGCGGCGCCCTCCTACGGCTACGGCTACCCTCCCACCGCCGGTGAGCCCACCGCCCAGGCCGAGCTCTGCCCGCAGTGCCGGACCCCGCGCGAGGCGATGGCCCCGTTCTGCGAGGAGTGCCGGTACAACTTCCTGACCCGTACGGCGACTTCGTACGCGCCGCTCGCGCCGGAGGCCGGCCACGGCCCGGGCCGCGCCGCGGGGGCCGTCGGGACGCCGGGTCCGCCGCCCCCGCCGCCGGTCGCGCCGCCCGCTCCGCCGGCGTACTCGCAGGACCACTTCGAGTACCAGGGCTCGCGGCCCTCCCGGGTCAACCGCCCGGCCGAGCCGCTGCAGCGCGAGGACGACTGGCTGCTGCCGCCCCCGGCGCACGAGCAGCCCGGACACCAGCAGCACGCGCAACAGCAGCAGCAACAGCAACAGCAACAGCAACAGCAACAGCAACAGGAATACCAGCAGCCCCGCTACCAGCAGCAGCCCCCGCCGCCCCCGCAGCAGCAGTACCAGCCCTTCCCCTCCCAGCAGCAGGGCGGCGGCGCCTGGAGCGCGACGATCGGCCCCGACCGCTCGTACTTCACGGCGATGATGCAGCGCAGCGGCCCCGAGGCGGCGGGCCTCAACCTGCCCGCCTACTCCCCGGAGCAGCACCTCCCGCTCTCGGGCGGCCAGATCACCATCGGCCGCCGCCGCGCCTCCACGGGCGAGTCCCCGGACATCGACCTGTCGGTGCCGCCGGAGGACCCGGGCGTCTCGCACCAGCACGCGGTGCTCGTCCAGCAGCCCGACGGCGGCTGGGCCGTGGTGGACCAGAACTCCACCAACGGCACCACCATCAACGACGGCGAGGACCCGATCCAGCCCTACGTCCCGGTCCCCCTCGCCGACGGCGACCGGGTCCACGTGGGGGCCTGGACCACGATCACCGTCCGCCGCGGCTAGACGGGCCTGCCCGGCCTAGGGTTCCGACCGGGTTTCCTCCCCCAGGGGCCATACGTACGGCCCCTGGGGGTCGTCGAGCCACGACCACTGCCCCTCGCCGCTGACGGTGACCCCGAAGCGCTCGCGGGACGGCCGGTCCTCGCGCCGCCACAGGTCCAGCGCCTCCCGCGGGTGCAGCGCGCCCGCGGTCAGCAGCAGCATGAACTGGAAGCGTTCGTTCTCGACCATCTCGTACGGGAGCCCCTGCGGCAGGCCGAACGCTCCGGGCGCCGCCGCCGTGGCCCCGCGCAGGGGCACGAAGTACGCCGAGGTGTGCAGGAAGCGGCCCTCCGCCAGGTCCGCGTCCCGGACGGTCAGCGCGATCAGCCCCGTCGACAGCGGCGCCAGGATCCGCGCCCCCGGCCGGCACTGCCCCAGCCACGCGTACGGGATCAGCGGCAGCGTGCACGTCACCAGGATCCGGTCGAAGGGGGCTCGGGAGGGACAGCCGCGCGCCCCGTCCCCGGTGACCACGGCCGGCCGGTAGCCGAGCAGGGCCAGATGGGCGCGGGCGGCCTCGGTGATCTCCTCGTCCAGGTCCACGGTGGTGACCAGGTCCTCGCCGAGCCGGTGGCAGAGCAGGGCGGCGTTGTAGCCGGTGCCCGCGCCGATCTCCAGCACGTTGTCCCCGTCGCGCACCTCCAGCGATTCCAGCATCTTCGCCATCAGCGAGGGCTGACTGCTGGAGGAGACCAGCTCGCCGTCGCGCAGCCGGGTGGCGAGCGGGGCGTCCCGGTACACCCCGCGCAGCCAGCGGGCCCGCCGCTCCGGGTCCGGGTCCTCGGCCCACAGCCGCTCGTTGCCCGCTCCGCGGCCGGTGAAGAAGTACGGGACGAACAGGTGCCGGGGCACGGCGGTGAAGGCCGCCCGCCAGGCCGGGTCGTTCAGCGCCCCGGCGGCGATCAGCTCCCGTACCTGGGCGGCGTGCGCGGTCTCCCGCACGTCGCGTACCCCGGCTTGCCCGGCTTGTGCGCCCATGCCTCCACTGTGCTGCGCGCGCCGTTCCCGTGCGACCTCGGGGGCCGCCGGGGAAGTCCTAGGACCCCGGTCCTCCGTCCGGGCGTCTGAGACGATGGTCGGGTGAATGAGATTCCGCGGGGCACGGTTCAGGAGCAGACGTTCTACGAGCAGGTGGGCGGCGAGGACACCTTCCGCCGCCTCGTCCACCGGTTCTACCAGGGGGTCGCCGAGGACCCGCTGCTGCGCCCGATGTACCCGGAGGGGGACCTGGGGCCCGCGGAGGACCGCTTCGCGCTGTTCCTGATGCAGTACTGGGGCGGCCCGAACACGTACAGCGAGAACCGCGGCCACCCGCGCCTGCGCATGCGCCACGCGCCGTTCCAGGTGGACTCCGCGGCGCACGACGCGTGGCTGGGCCACATGCGGGTCGCGGTGGACGAGCTGGGCCTCGCGCCGGAGCACGAAGCGCAGCTGTGGCGTTACCTGACGTACGCGGCGGCATCGATGATCAACACCGCCGGCTAGTGCTGCGGCCGCGGCACTAGTGCTGGACGGGCACTGGAGGGCTGCTACAGCGGGCTGACCTGGAGCGCGCCGAGACCGCCGACACGGCCGGGCCGGCGCATGGCGACCGAGCCGTACGGGGTGCGCAGGCGCAGCCAGCTCCCGGAGGCGAGCAGCGCCACCGGGTCGGGGGCGCCGGGCGCGGTGGCGGGGGCGGCGGGCACGGTGGACCGTACCGGCCTCAGGAAGCCCAGGGACTGCGCGGCGTGCACGGCCCGCAGCGGGAGCTCCGTGTCGCCGAGGGTGCGCGACCAGATCTCGCGGCCGATGCGGTCGCGCTCGGTGCGGGTCCTGTGCTGCGGGGGCAGGGCCTCGTCACGGGCCCGGAACTCGGCCACGGCGGCCGCCACGGCCTCGCCGATCGCGTCGGGGCCGGGCAGCCCGGGGACCTGCTGCCAGCCGCCGCGCGGCGGGAGCACCCCGGCCCAGGCGGGTCCGGTGACCGGCGCGGGCACGGCGGCGAGCGCCGAGGCCTCCTCGACGGACTCCAGCAGCTCGCCGGCGGACACGGTCAGGTCCAGCGGCACGGCCACGGGCGCGGCGAGCCGCACCGTGCGGATGGCCAGCACCTCGAAGGACGGTGGCCGCCCGAAGACGGCGAGCGCGCCGCCGCCGGCCTGGAGGCGGACGGCGGCGGCGCGGTCGTAGTGCAGCAGCCGGCCCAGGAACGCGGCGAGGTCCGCCGCCTCCCCGGAGTCGGCGAAATGCAGCCGGTCGGGGCGCCCGCTCATGCCGCGAGGCTCCCTTGCGCGCTCTTGCGGCCCTTGGACTCGGCCGCCGGCCCGTCGAGATACTCCTCGAGGAAGAGCTTCTCCTCGGCCGTGATGCGGCGGGGCCGCCCCTCGGCGAGGTTGTACGGCACGACCACGGTCTCGGCGCGCACGTACACCGTCTCCGGCGCGTCCTCGGTCGCCTCGTCCTTGACCTCGTAGCGGATGGTCAGGGACGCGGCGCCTATCCGGGTCACCCAGGACTCGATGAGCACCGGCTCGTGGCGGTGCACGAGGGGCAGCTTGTAGTCGATCTCGTGGCGGGCCACGACGGAACCGCCCGTGAAGGACTCACTGCCCTCCCCCGGCGCGAGGCGGAACATGAAGTCGATCCGCGCCTCCTCCAGATAGCGGAGGAAGACGACGTTGTTGACGTGCCCGAAGGCATCCATGTCCGCCCAGCGCAGGGGGCACCGGTAGTGGTGTCTGGCCATGATGTCGGCCTCAGCCTCGGGTGAGCTTCTTGTAGGTGGCACGGTGCGGACGCGCCGCGTCCGCACCCAGACGCTCGATCTTGTTCTTCTCGTACGACTCGAAGTTGCCCTCGAACCAGTACCACTTGGACTCGCCCTCGTACGCCAGGATGTGCGTGGCGACTCGGTCGAGGAACCAGCGGTCGTGGGAGATGACCACGGCCGCACCGGGGAACTCCAGCAGCGCGTTCTCGAGCGAGGACAGGGTCTCGACGTCGAGGTCGTTGGTGGGCTCGTCGAGGAGCAGCAGGTTGCCGCCCTCCTTGAGCGTCAGCGCCAGGTTGAGGCGGTTGCGCTCACCACCGGACAGGACGCCGGCCGGCTTCTGCTGGTCCGGGCCCTTGAAGCCGAAGGCGCTGACGTACGCGCGGGACGGCATCTCGACCTGGCCGACGTTGATGTAGTCCAGCTCGTCCGACACGACCGCCCAGAGGGTCTTCTTGGGGTCGATGTTGGCGCGGGACTGGTCGACGTAGGAGATCTTGACGGTCTCGCCGACCTTGATGGCGCCGGAGTCCGGCGTCTCCAGGCCCTGGATCATCTTGAAGAGCGTGGTCTTGCCGGCGCCGTTCGGGCCGATGATGCCGACGATGCCGTTGCGCGGCAGCGTGAAGGACAGGTCGTCGATGAGGACCTTGTCGCCGAACGCCTTGGAGAGGTTGTTGACCTCGACCACGATCGAGCCCAGACGCGGGCCCGGCGGGATCTGGATCTCCTCGAAGTCGAGCTTGCGCATCTTGTCCGCTTCGGCCGCCATCTCCTCGTAGCGGGCGAGACGGGCCTTGGACTTGGTCTGGCGGCCCTTGGCGTTGGAGCGGACCCACTCCAGCTCTTCCTTGAGGCGCTTCTGGCGCTTCTCGTCCTTGCGGCCCTCGACCTTGAGGCGGGTCGCCTTCTTCTCCAGGTACGTGGAGTAGTTGCCCTCGTAGGGCAGCGCGCGGCCGCGGTCGAGCTCGAGGATCCACTCGGCGACGTTGTTCAGGAAGTACCGGTCGTGGGTGACGGCGACCACGGCGCCCGCGTACTTCGAGAGGTGCTGCTCCAGCCAGTTCACCGACTCGGCGTCGAGGTGGTTGGTGGGCTCGTCGAGGAGGAGCAGGTCCGGGGCCTCGATCAGCAGCTTGCAGAGCGCTACGCGGCGCTTCTCGCCACCGGAGAGGTTGGTGACCGCCCAGTCGCCGGGGGGGCAGCCCAGGGCGTCCATGGCCTGCTCCAGCTGGGCGTCGAGGTCCCAGGCGTTGGAGTGGTCCAGGTCCTCCTGGAGCTTGCCCATCTCGTCGAGGAGCGCGTCCGAGTAGTCGGTCGCCATCAGCTCGGCGACCTCGTTGAAGCGGTGGAGCTTCTTCATGGTGTCGGCGGCGCCGTCCTGGACGTTCTCCAGGACGGTCTTCGACTCGTCGAGCTTGGGCTCCTGCATGAGGATGCCGACGGTGAAGCCGGGCGAGAGGTACGCCTCGCCGTTGGACGGCTGCTCCAGGCCCGCCATGATCTTCAGAACGGTGGACTTACCGGCGCCGTTCGGGCCGACCACACCGATCTTCGCGCCGGGCAGGAAGTTCAGGGTGACGTCATCAAGAATCACCTTGTCGCCGTGCGCCTTGCGCGTCTTGCGCATGGTGTAGATGAACTCAGCCAAGAGAAACCGTCCGGCAGATCGATGGGTGGGCAGATACACCCCATCTTGCCGTACGTCCATCCCCCGGGGGAAACCCGAATGGTCTCAGGCCCCTGCGCCGGGGACGTCCGCGGGGCCCGGATTCCGGGCCCCGACAGGCATCGGCGGCCCCCGACCGCCGGTGCGAACGCGAAGGCGGCGCCGCCCGGCAGCGCCGCCCGCGGGCGCGAGGTCGGCGGGGGCGGGGTCAGCGGGGGCGGTAGACGGTCAGGGCGTCCGGGAGCTCGTCGAGGACCAGGGCGGCGGGGGCGGGGGCGTATTCGCCGTCGTAGGCGAGCGGGGTGTCTGCCGGGATGTCGCCCACGCGCAGGCTGCGCAGCCGCGTGGCCACGTGGACGGGGGAACGCGTCAGCGGGCCCGCCAGGGCGGCGGCCAGCAGCCGGGGGCCGGGGCGGCCGCCGCCGAGGACGAGGCGGACGTCGAGCAGGCCCTCGCCCAGGCTGGCGCGACGCCGGGGGGTGGGGCCGGTGCCCTGGTAGGTGCCGTTGCCGGCGAAGAGCAGCCATACGCTCCGGGGCCGGCCGGCCAGCCGCAGCCGTACGGGGCGCTGGGCGCGCACCACCCGCCAGGCCGCCAGCAGTGCGGCGGGCCCGCCGCCGATCCGGGGTGCCCACCGCAGGCGGTGGCCCAGCAGCTCCGGGTAGGCGCCGATGCTGAAGTTGTTCAGGAAGTACCCGGGACGGTTCCCCTGCGGCCCGGGGGTGAAGCGGCCCACCCCGACGTGTACGGCGTGTCCGGCCGCCACGGCGCGGCAGGTGTCCTCGGTTCCGGCGAGGCCGAGGTCCAGCGCGAAGTGGTTGAGCGTGCCCCCGGGGAACACCGCGAGCGGGATCCCGGCCCGCAGCGCGGCGCCGGCGGCGGCGTTGACGGTGCCGTCGCCGCCGCAAACCCCCAGCACGGTGGCCCGGGAGGCCGCCGCCTCGAGCTCGGCGGCCAGCTCCGACCCCTCACACTCGACCAGCTCGGCCTTGGGCAGCCGCTCGCGCAGTACGTCGAGCCCCGCGGCCGCGGCCGTCCCCGACCCGCTGTTCACCACCACGGTGAGCCCGTCCCCGTCGGGCAGCGCGGGCGCCCCGGCCGCCGTCCGCTCGTGGCCCGGAACGACCCGGGCCTGCTCGGCGCCCCGCGCGAGGCGGCGTACGAGGAACCCCGCGGCCACCCCGTACGCCGCGCCCGCGAGCACGTCGGAGGGGTAGTGCACCCCGGTGTAGACCCGGGAGAACGCCACGGAGGCGGCCACCGGGGCCACCACGGCGCCCCAGCCCGGGGACTCCAGCGCCAGCCCGGCGGTGAAGGCGAACGCCGACGCCGAGTGCCCCGACGGGAAGGAGGTGGTCCGGGGCTGCACCACTGCCCGGCGCACCGCGGGCACCCCGTCCAGCAGCGGCCGCGGCCGGCGCACGGACCACTTGCCGACGGTGTTGATGGTCGCGGAGGCCAGCGCCAGCGACGCGGCCCCGCGCACGGCGGCCTTGCGGGCCCCGGCCGAGCCGACGATGGCGATCCCGGCGGCGGCCGCGCCCCACAGCACCCCGTGGTTGGCGGCCCGCCCGAGCCGGGGCAGCACCCGGTCGGCCCCGGGCCAGTGCCGCCGGGCCACCGCGTCGAACAACTGCCGGTCCCACCGGGCGAAGGCGCCCCGCAAGGTCAATTCCTGTTCAGCCATCTCGAGCGCTTACCCGCACTCACGGATCCGGAATCAGGACGGCCGCCCCCCTACTCCGACTCCTCCTCCAGCGGACGCTTGCGCAGCAGGAGCACCACCAGACCGCCCAGGACCACCAGGCCCACCGCCAGGGAGGCGATGAACGGCGTGGCCGCCGAGCTGCCGCTCGTGGCCAGGCGCTCCTCGGAGGTGTCGGGCGATCCCTGGGCGGCAGGCCCGCCCGGCGCCGCCAGTGCCGCAGCGGCGGCCGCATTCCCGCTCGCGCCGGAGGTGGTACCCGAGGTGGTGCCCGAGTCCGCGCCCGCCGTGGTGCCGATCGGGGTCGCGGTGGGCCGCGGCCACACCGCCGTCGCCCTGGCCGCCGTGGCGGACTCGCTGGAGCCCGCCACGATCTGGGCCTGGGCCGGCACCCCGCTGGTGAAGACCCGGCCCACCGGCACCCTCGTCGAGCCGTGGACGGTGACCGAGGCGGCTCCGTCCGGGGTGCCCGCGGGCACCTCGAAGTACAGCCGGCTGCCATTGACGGCGGTGTCGACCGGACGCCCTTCGGCGTCCACCACCCGCACCCCCATGGCCACCGCCGCGGCATCGGGGGTCACGCTCACGCTCTGGGCTCCCGTCCGTACGGTGACCGGCCCGAGCCGCGTGCCCACCGGACCCGACACGTCCCCGGGGTCCAGCCCCAGCGACGCCGGCGGCTCCGGCAGCCGTCCCGCCTCCCGCTGCAGGTAGTCGGCCAGCTTCTCCGCCGCCGGGTCCGCGGCCTCCACCTGTACGCCGTCCGCCAGCCGCCAGATCGCCACCTGGGTGCCGGCCGCCGCGCTCTCCGCGGTGAGCGCCCCGGCCCCGGCCGCCTTGGCGAGCCCGGCCAGGTCGTTCAGCTGCGGGTAGGAGTGCTCCAGGACCCAGCGGATCCGCCCCGCCTCGCCGTTTCCGGCGAGCGGGCTGCCGCTCCAGCCGCTCTCCGCGTACCGGGCCTGGGGCTGCGCGTTGCCCGCGAATCCGACTCCGTACGTCTGGAGCATCCCGCCGCCGTCGACCCGCATCTCGTACAGCCCGGCCGGGATCTGGCGCACCGATCCGTCGCCGCCGCGCAGGACCGCCTGCCCGTACGTCTTCAGCCCGTCCAGCACGGCGCTCGCGCCCTCCAGTGCCCGGGATGCCCCCGGGTCGCTGTCGGCGGCCGCCCGGGCACCCGGCGCGGCGGCGAGCGCCGCGGCGAGCAGCGCCACCGCCAGCGGCCGCCGCGCGCAGGCCCGGACGACAGACGTGACGGACACCGGCCCAGGAGACGGAAGGCGGGCCGAAGCTGGAGGCGGAGTAGAAGCCTGGTCAAGAACCGGAACAGGAGCGGAGTCAGGAGCGGAGTCAGGAGCGGAGTCAGGAGCGGAGTCAGGAGCGGAGAATGCGGGAACGGCAATCGACACAGTCTTCCCCTTCGGGCCGAAGGCCCAGGTGCCCGTGAGTACCGGGGAATCCTATCCGGCTCGAACACTCAGACCACCGCCGCCTTCTGAGTGGCCATCAGCGGAATATCCGTCTTGACGATCCGTCGGAACGCGGCCGTCCCCCGGTTGAGGTCGTGCCCGATGGCGGTCGCCTCGATGTCCGCCGAGAACCACCGGTTGCCCTCCCCGTCGGGAGGGTTCTCGCGCACCCGCAACCGCCCGAACACCACGAGCGGTTCGCCGACCGAGACGGAGCCCGCGAGGTTCAGCGCGAGGGTGCGCCGCGCCCACACGGTGTAAAAGCTGGTGGGCCCGTCCGCCCACGCCTCTTTGCGGCGGTCGAAGTACCGCGGTGTCACGGCGAAGCGGAACCTCGCCGACGGTCCGGCCGGCGTCTCCCTGTAGTCGATCTGCGTCGCCACGTGACCCACCAGCGTCACCTGGGTGTCATTCATCCCGGCCGCCCTCCCCGGGCCCGGGCCGCGGCTGAAGTCCGCGCCCCGCACCCGTGCTCCGTACCCGCACGGACCATCCGCACGAGGTACGACCATGCTGGGCCGGTGCGCCCGAGCCCGCTCGGGCCTGTGGACTACTGGCGGGTTGTGGACAACTTGTTCCCCCCTGCGGCCACCGCCCCGTACTGCTCCCGCACCTCCCGGTAGCGCAGCAGCTCCGCCGCCACCGGCTCCAGCACCCGGGCCCGGCCGCACCCGGCCGCGGCCTGCCGCAGCCGCCGCTCCGCGTCCTGTCCGTACCGCCTGGCCGGCCCCCTGGCCGCGATCGAGCAGGCCCATTCCACCAGCGGCCCGCCGATGATGCCCGCCACCATCAGCAGCACCGGCGGCATCAGGCTCGGCTCCAGGACCCCGACGATCTGCCCGACCAGCCACAGCCCGCCGTAGATCTGGAGCAGCGTCATGGCCGCCTGCGCCAGGACCGCCGCCGGCCACCACGTGGGCCGCGGCGGCTTGGCGCTGGGCACCGCTACCGCCGCGCCGAGCGTCACCGCGATCTCGTCCAGCGCCTCCGGGAGCCGGTCGGCCCCGCGCACCGCCGTCTCCCGTACCGCCTGCGCCCAGGGCTGGGGCAGGCCGGCGGCCGCCTCGTCGGCGACCGTCCGTACCGCCTGCTCCACGCGCTGGCGGGCCGTCACCTCCTCCTCGACCGGCGCCTCCCCCGGGCCCGTGCCCCGGCCGCCGAGCGCCGCCAGGGCTGCCAGCCCGGCCAGCGTGCGCGGGGCGCGCCGGCTCTCGTACCAACGCCACAGCCGCAGCCACGGCGTCCCGCAGGCCTTGCCGGCATTGCGCCGCCAGGCCCGCTCGGCGGCGAGCCCGGCCGCGTACGCCCCGACCGCCTCGGCGAGCCGGTCCTCGAACTCGGCGCGCGCGGTCTCCCCGATCTCCGGCCCCGGGTGCCCGTCGGCGACGTAGAGCGGCTGCAGGCGCACGGCGGCCCGGTCGACGTCGGCGGCGATCCGCCGGGTCGCGGCGCCCCTCTCCTGGGTGAACTGTCCGAGCATCTCGCGCAGTTCCCCGACGCCTTCACCCGTCAGGGCGGACAGTCCGAGCACCGTGGCCCCGGGCTCGCCGTGCTCGCCGAGCGCGATCCCGTCGTCGTCCAGCAGCCTGCGCAGGTCGTCCAGTACGAGGTCCGCCGATTCGCCGGGCAGCCGGTCCACCTGGTTCAGCACGACGAAGGTCACCTCCGCGTGCCCGGCCAGCGGGCGCAGGTACTTCTCGTGCAGCACGGCGTCGGCGTACTTCTCCGGGTCCACCACCCACACCACCGCGTCGACCAGGGCCAGCACCCGGTCCACGTGGTCCCGGTGCGCGCGGACCGCCGAATCCAGGTCGGGCAGGTCCACCAGGACCATCCCGCGCAGCGCATCGGCATCGGAGGTCTCGCGGGGCCGGCGCCGCAGCCGGCCGGGGATCTCGAGGCGGTCGAGCAGCCCGGCGGCCCCGTCCGACCAACTGCACGCGATCGGCGCCGCAGTCGTGGGCCTGCGCAGTCCCGTTTCGGAAATCTGCACCCCCGCGAGTGAATTGAAGAGGGTGGACTTGCCGCTTCCGGTGGCTCCGGCGATGGCGACGACCGTGTGCTGCGCCGACAGTCCGCGCCGCGCCGCCGCCTCGTCCAGGACCCGCCCGGCCTCGGCGAGGGTCTTGCCGTCGAGCCGGGTCCGGGACAGGCCGACGAGCTGGCGCAGCGCGTCCAGACGCATCCGCAGCGCCTGGCCCTCGGGACTGAGCGGGGGCGCGGGGGCCTTGCCGCCGTCGTCGCCCGCTCCGGAGACGGCCCGCACGAGAGCGTCGTCGCTCTCGTCGTCGCCGAAACCGGGCTCCCGGTCGAGGGGCCGCGGGCGCGAGCGTGCGATGAATCCGTCGTCCCAGCGGTCGTCGGTGCGGTCGGTCAAGGCGGTCACCGTGTCACCTCTCCTTCTGCAGTAGGGACAGCGCGGCGATCAGCTCGGCCTGTGGTTCCGGGGACACTTCGAGCGCCTCCAGCGGGGCGAGCCGGCGGTCGCGCTCGGCGCGCAGCACCTGGTCGAGGTGCTCGCCGACCAGCTCGCCGCCGCGGTCGCGCAACCGCAGGGCGGCCTGTACGCCGATCCGTTCCGCGAGCTTCTCCCCCGCCGGGCGGGCCCGCTTGCCGCCGAGCAGAGCGGCGACCAGCAGGGCGGCGACGCCGTCGGGGTCGGGTGCGGGCTGCTTGCCGAGCCGCGCGACCTCTTCCTCGGCGAGTTCCTCCAGCACGCGCCGCCAGCGGCGTACGGCCATGCCGATACGTTCCGCCGCCTCGCGATCCGGTGCGGGCAGCGGCACCGCCCCGGCGGCCGGCTCGCGCCGCCAGGCCTCGGCGATCCGCTCGTCGGCGGCGGCGACCGCGCACTGCAGGAGCGCCGCCAGGGACTCCGCGAGGGAGTCCAGCAGTTCGTCCGCGCTGGTGTCGAGCGGGTAGCCGCGCCAGCGGGTCAGCGCGTCCCCGGCGAGTACGGCGCCGTGGTCGAGCCGGTTGCGCACCCGCCTGCCTTCCTTCTTGTACGCGTCCTCGACGGCCGAAGTCAGCCGTACGGCGGCGGCGTGCTGGGCGGCGACGGCGGAGGCGAGCTCCGGCATCCGCCGCGCGAGGGAGTCCAGCGCTCCGAGCGCGGTCCGCCCGACGGCGTACTGGCGGGCGGCCGGATCCTGGGCGTGGTGGGCGAGCCAGGCGGCGAGCGGCGCGACGGCGCTGGCCGGCAGCAGCCCGCCTCCGCCGGCCGATTCGGGCAGCTCCGGCACCGTGAACCGCGGTACGTCGCCCAGCCCGGCCCGCGTGAGCAGCGCTCCGTACTGCCGCGAGACCTCGGCGAGGACCTGGTGCGGGACCCGGTCGAGGACGGTGATCAGGGTGGCCTTGTACTGCTTGGCGGTGCGCAGCAGGTGCCAGGGCACGGCGTCGGCGTACCGCGAGGCGGTGGTGACCATGACCCAGACGTCGGCGGCGCAGATGAGTTCGGCGGCGAGTGTCCGGTTCTCGACCACGAGGGAGTCGATGTCGGGGGCGTCGAGGATGGCGAGCCCGCGGGGCAGGGAGGAGACGGTCTCGATCCGCAGCTCACGGGTGGAGTGGTTCAGGGGCCCGCGCGGGGCGGTCCTCTTCGGATGCGGAACGCGCTCCTCCTCCCCCTGGGGGACCCAGACCCGCATCAGGTCGGGGAGCACCCGCATGCCGGCGAACCAGTGGTGGTCATCCGGGTGGCAGACGAGCACCGGCGTGCGCGTGGTCGGGCGCAGTACGCCGGCTTCGCTGACCTGCCGTCCGACGAGGGAGTTGACGAGGGTGGACTTGCCGGCCCCGGTGGACCCGCCGACAACGGCGAGCAGGGGCGCCTCGGGCGCCTTCAGCCGGGGTACGAGGTAGTCGTCGAGCTGCGCGAGCAGCTCGGCTCTGGTCTGGCGCGCGCGGGGGGCGCCGGGCAGGGGCAGCGGCAGACGCACGGACGCGACCCGGTCGCGCAGGGCGGACAGGGCATCGAGCAGCTGAGGCCGAACATCCAAGGTCACCACATGCGAAGAATGCCCAATTTGGGACCATTTTTGAAGCTTATACGTCCTCTGCGCGCCGACCGCGACTCCAGTGGGACATTGCGGGCACGACGGACGAGTGGGGCGCAGGCATAACGAGTGCACAACACCCAGGGCGGCGCGGCGCAAAAGCGATGCGAGAATCGCACCTGCCTGCGATTATCGGGACCGCTTCACCGAACCTCCACATCGTGGCACGCGGGTGAAGCAACCGGGACAAGGCGGCCGGAGCCCTATCCTTGACCCGGCACGGACCACAGTCCCACCCCCACCAAGGGGCTCCAGGCCACCACGGCCACCTTCCGGCCCCCGTAGCTCAGTGGATAGAGCAGGTGCCTTCTAAGCACTTGGCCGCAGGTTCGAGTCCTGCCGGGGGCACCACACTTCCACCCCTCCAAGCCCTCCCTCGTGGAGGGCTTTCCTGCAGGTCAGAGGCACCCTAGCGGGACTGGTGTAGCACCGCCGTAAGCCCCGGGAGCAGCCTCGCGCGGGTCCGGCGCCGTCCGGCCGCCACCGGGTTTCCGCCGGCGGCCACGGAGATGGCCCGGTGAATTCCTCTGCGGCATCCGGTCCGCCTCCGGCGCTTCGCGGAGGTCGCCGTCACCCTCGGCCCGCCGCTCGGGACCGGCGCCTCGACCGGCGACACATCGGGCATATCCGGCGGGCGGCGCCGCGACGCGACTCCCCGCCCGGCGCGCAGCCCGCGCCGACGGCACCCCGTCATTCAGCCAGTTCGTTCGCCGGAGCCGGACAGGCGCGGCGCCTGCCTCGCCGCCGGTCCCGCCGCCGGCGGTCCGGCGCTTTCCCACCGCGGGGCGGGTGCTGTACGTATGAGAAGTTCACCCTATTGGTCTCCCGGCTGCCGCCGAGCGCTCAACTCTGCCCGCCGGACAGGCGCAGCGCAGGCGCAGCCGGCAGATCACCGCGTCCGTGTCAGGCCGGACGGCGTGGGCCACGACGGCACCGCGCTGGTTCTGCAGCAGCCGCTGCCACAGCCGCTCCGGTTCGGCCTCCGCGATGAGCTTCATCGCCAACGAACCCGACAACCGGGACGACGGCGAGTACCGGCTCAAGAAGCAGCAGATCCGCGCGGACATGACACGGCCGTCCCGCCCGACAGGGGGGTGTCGGACGGGACGGGGAGTGGGGAGAGGACGGTTCCGGGCACGTGGATCACGCGGCGGGGGCGTCCTCCGGGGAGACACCGAAGACCTTGACGGCCTGGTAGTAGGTCCAGGCGGTGCCGTCGCAGGAGGTCTTCTTGGCGCCCGAGTACTGCGTGCAGACGCGCTTGAGGTCCGAATAGAACATGTCGTCCAGCCGGGACTTGGCCGCCGAGAACTCACCTGCCGCCTTGTAGTTGCGGTAGCCGAAGTCGTGGCGGGCGCAGGCCGTCTGGAAGGGGAAGCCGAACGGGTTGTCCGGGGAGGTCGTGCAGTAGTCCGTCGACCAGTCGAAGCCGTACGCCGACCAGGCGCCCTGACTGCCGCGGGCCGCGACCCAGGAGTTGTAGCTGGCGGCGCTCCCTTGCGTCCAGTTGCTCAGCACCTGCGGCTTGTCCGCGGGGGCCGCCGAGGCGGGGGTCGCGAAGACGAGCACACCGGCCGCGGCGGCGGACGCGAGAACGGGGGCGAGGCGACGGCGCATGACATTCCTCCAGGACGGGGCGGGGACGGAGCGGGGTGGGGTGGGGCGGGGTGGGGTGGGGGTGCGGGTGGAGCGGGGGCGGTGCGGCCGCCGCCCGGCCAACTCCCGGCGCGGCGTCTGCTCACACCCTCGGAGCCCGCCATATCGCCGATCCCCACGGCACCTATAACGCGGACCGCCACCCCGGGAGCCGGGGTGGCGGTCCGCTGGAGGCCCAATACCGCTTTCGCTACGGCGTGTTGGCCGGATCTCCGTCCCCGTCCCCGTCCCCGTCCCCGCCCCCGCCCCTGCCCCTGCCGCCGCCCCGGGCGAGCGCGGCCTGGCGGGCGGGCAGGGACGCCTGCACCCGGACCGCGCTGCCGGCCTCCCCCAGGGTCGAGCCGACGTGCGTCTTCACTGGCGAAGGGGAGAACCGGGACTCAGGTATGAGTCGTTGTCACTCTTGGGGTAGAGACGAGGTTGATACTCGGGAGGGACGCGGAAAGAGGCCCGAACGCGAACACTTGTGGGCATGAACCGCCGTCCTCTCGTCATCGCCGCCGCCACCGTGGGAGTGCTCGCCACCGCTGCCTTCGCGCTGCCCAACCTCCCGCCCAACCCCGTGACCGACGCGGTCAACGACCATGTGTTCAAGGAGAAGGGCAAGCGCTTCCAGACCGCGGCCGACGCCCCGACCCGCGGGGAGCCGACATGGGTTCTGCCGTCCTGGATACCCAAGGACGCCACCGATGTACGAATACACGTCCGGACCACCGGGGAGGCCCGGCTGATCCGGTTCAAGCTGGGCGCGACCCCGCTGGACGGCCCGCAGTGCACGGCGGGCACGCCCAAGCAGATGGCGCGGCCGGGGCTGGACGCCAAGTGGTGGCCGCGCGACACCCGGGCCGAGGAGCGGTCCGAGTGCCGGGACTTCCACCAGTACCAGGTCGCGGTGCGCGGCAAGCGGGTCTACGCGTGGACCGACGGGACGCCGTCGCCGGGCGCGAAGACGCAGGACGGCGCCCCGGCTCTGCAGCGTGCGGCGGGCGCCCGCTAGTGCTGTGGCCGGAAAGGTTTGCCGGGTCGCGGTGTCCGGTGCGGTGCATC
>NZ_JBHWVJ010000121.1:0-18684 GCF_042736725.1 Streptomyces sp. NPDC060028
GGGCCGTGGGAAAAGGACCTGCTCAGCAGGCACCTCGCCGACGGCCCACCAGTACCCTCCTCCAGAACCTCTCGACGGCCTTGAGAAGACCTGTCGCCGGCACCGTGACTGCCTCCGACGGCCAGTCGAACCAGAGGCGAGCCTTCCGCGGGCCGCACCGGAGACTCCGCTCCTGGACCGGATCCGACGCCGCCACTCTGAGGTCAACGAGCTTGCCGCCACCGGCCTGTCGCTCAACGCCATCGGCCGCCGACTGCGGCTGGACCGCAAGACGGTCCGGCGCTACCGGAACAAGGATCTTGCAGATCTTCTCGCCTCGGCTCAGGATCGAGGCCGCGGTGTCCTCGACCCGTTCATGGAGTACGTGCAGCACCGGTTCCATGCGGGCTGCACCAGCTCGATGCAGCTCTATCGCGAGGTGCTCGCCCTCGGCTACACCGGCGGATATCACGTCGTGCACCGCTACGTAGTGACCATCCGGAAGGGCATCGCGGTCCCCGCCCGCTCGACCACTCCCCGCCCTCGCGACATCACCTCATGGATCATGCGCCCCGAGGAGTCACTCAGCACGTCCGACATGGCCCAGCTCGACGCTGTGCGGAGTGCCTGCCCGGAGATCGCCCAGGCCTGCGACCTCGCGCGGGAGTTCACCGACATGCTCCGCCAACGCCGCGGTCACCTGCTGCGGGACTGGATTCAGAAGGCCGAGCTGGGCGGCCCCGACGCCATTGGGATCTTCGCCGACTCCATCCGCCAAGACCTTCACGCCGTTACCGCCGGCCTCACCTTACTGAACACCACGGCTTCGCAAGCTCGCACGTGGGGGCACCACCGTGTTCGTCACCCACCGGCTGGGCAACACCCGCCTCGCGGACCGGATCATCGTCTCGGCCGGCTGGACGACGTCGCGACGGCAGTCGCCCACCTCGCGTCAGTCGACGCGGCGTGGGTCACCGTCATCACCCCCGCCCGTCGAAGGCGCGGGGCTGATAGCCAACACGGAACTGCCCAAGTCCGGTTGGGCGAAGATGAGCGCAACTCCACTGGACACGACCATACTTGACGGCACGTGCAGGGGGTCCGCCTGACCGGGACCGACGGGGGGAGTCGCATGGAGCCGACCGGTTTAGCAGCGCTGGGGATGCAGTTCGTTACGGGCATGGCATCGGCCGCGGGCAGCGCTGCGGCGACGGAGGTCTCGGGGCTGGTGCGGAACAGGCTGAGCAGCAGCCAAGACGGGGATGCGGCGCTGGCCGCGCTGGATGAGGACCCGGCGGCTGACGAGCGGCAGGCGGCCGTGGAGAGCGTGCTGGCGGCGGCACTGGACGACGATCGGGAGTTCGCCCTCCGCCTGACGCGGGCCGTGCTTGCCGCGACCGCCGCGAGCCCGTCCCAGGTTCCGTCGGGGCCGGTCACCCAGATCAATCACGGATCAGCGAGTGGCGGCGCCAGCCTGATCAACTTCCTGGTCCATGGGGATGTGAAGGGCGGCACCATCCAAGTGGGGCCAGTGAGCGCCCCGGCCACACCCGGTACCCGCCGGGCACTGCTCGCCATGGCGGTGGTGCTGCTCCTGATCGTGGGCCTCGGGGTCTACGGAGCCACACAGATGACAGGAGGCCAGCCCTCAGCACCCGCCGTCGAGGGGGCGAAGGGCCAGCCCGCCGATCCGCCCGACCGCCGACTGGCGAGCGAGGATGCCGTCATGGGGGTGTTGCCGGACCTGGGTGACCTGCCCACAGGGTGGACTGCGGACCGGCCGAAGAAGACCTTGGACCGCAGCAAGGACTTGCCGGACGAGTTGCGGCTCGGTGAGGTGCAATACCTCTCGCCGGGCGGCGGGGACAGCGTGCTGTTCACCGTCACCTCGCACTCCGACGAGGACGCGGCCCAGCATGAGGTCGACTATATGCAGCGGCACTGGACTGAGAAGCTCGGCGGGAGCGTGGTGAATCTGCCGCAGATCGGGTCCGGGAGCGCTGCCGTACGCACGCGCAAGGACGATGTGGTCAATCTCTTCGTGATTTTCAAATCGGGGCCGGTCACCGGCTTGATCAGGTTCGCCGGCCGCCAGCCCTCGTCGACGTACGAGAACGCCGTGGGCAACGCCGTCCAGCCACTGCTGGAACGCATCAAGCAGGCGCAGCGGGGCGACCGGCCCACGGCGAGGCTCACCACGCTGAGCCTGACTTGAAGGGCGGACCACACATGGCCGGTGAATCCCAGTTAGGGAGAAACCGGGGCCCCGAGACCCTCAATAACCCAACGTGACCGATCTGCCCGTGATGGGACCCCCGATTGCTCAAAGTCCGACAGACCGACTGGCCTACCCGGGCATCAGGGGGCTTGCCCGGGGGGGGGGGGGGGGGGAAGCGGGGCCGCCAGCCGCGGGCCTTCTCGGCGGTCGTGGCTGTCGGCCTCTTGACGCTCCCGCCGCGCCGCTGTCAGGCCGTTCCGCAGACGCCGGCTCTGCGCAAGCGCGCGCCGTACGTGCCGCGGTGATCTGCTCCGGGCTGGCTTCGTCTGCGACGGTCGCGGGACACCTGCAAGGCGGGCGTGGACGATCACCGGCCGGAGCCGCCGCGGGAAGCTACCTCAGGGCCGGCTGTGGAGCGCCGGTGATCGCGCGAGTGAACTCGGCCGGCTGCTCGATGTGGCCGAAGTGTCCGCTGTGTTCGAGGACGGCCAACCGGGCCCCGGGGATGCCGTCCCGCAGCATCACGGCCCAGCGCGGGCCGCAGATGAAGTCCCGACGCCCCGCGATCACGACGGTCGGTGTGGTGATCGCGCCCAGCCGGTCGCGGACGTCGAACGGCTTCAGGTCGGGCGCGGTGGCCGGCGCGGCGGAGATGCGTACGCCAGAGCGGAAGTCGGCGAACTCGTCGCGCCGGTCCCAGAAGTCGGCGAAGCAGACCGGCAGTCCTTCCCGCAGCCTCGTACTGACCTGCTCGTCGTCGGCTGCGTTGAGCGCGCTCTGAACGGCTGCGGGTATGCCGGCCGCCTTCAGCAGTGGGCCCGGCGGTTGCGTTGTGGCGGTGCCCGTGCGGGGTCAGCGGGCGAGGGAGACGGCGAAGGGCGTGAAGCCGTGGCGGTTCAGAATGTGGGGGACGATGAGGATCATGGCCTCGGTGGCGCGGGCTGTGGTGATGTCCCCGAGGTCCTCGATCCAGGCGCGCTTCCACCCGAGGTCACGGAGCAGGCCGGTGACCGTCTCCTTCGCGTCTTCGTCGTTGCCCGAGACGAAGGCGGTCGGCGGCGTGGACAGGGTCTCGGGAGCGGTCATGACCGTGAACAGCATGGTGTTGAGGGTCTTGACCACACGCGTGCGCGGGAGGGCGTCCTGTAGCTGTTCGGCGAGGCTGCTGCCGGGGTAGCACAGGCCGCCGGGCAGACCGTCGACGTCGTGGGTGGCGTTGGAGACGTCGATGAGGATCTTCCCGGCGAGCTCGGTTCGCAGGTCGGTGAGGCGGTCCAGGGTGCTGTCGCCGGGCGTCGCGTTGATGACGATGTCCGCGGCACGGGCGGCGGTGCGCTGGTCGCGGATGGAAAGGCTGGGGCCGGCGGCTTCGGTGGGGGCCGTAGCGGACGCCTGCGTGCTGCGCCGGCCGAGGATGACGCGGTGTCCGGCGGCGGTGAGCTTGCCGGCGAGGTTGGCGCCGACGCGACCGGTTCCCAGGATGGCGATGCTGGTCATGAGGTGATGCTCCTTGCGGGGTCGGGCAGGAGGAAGGATGCGGGCGCGAGCTCGTCTCTCGGTCAGGCGATCGGAGACAGGATGTCGCGCGCGGCGGCGTGGATACCGGGGGCGGCGGCCAGGAAGTCCCGGCTGCCCGTGTGCCAGGGTTCGCCTGCCAGGTCGGTGACGGTGCCTCCCGCCTCGGAGACCAGCAGGGCGCCGGCGACCAGGCCGGAGCGGACGTCGGAGAACTGCCAGAACGCGTCCATGCGTCCGGCGGCGACGTGGATGAGCTGCATCGTGGCGGGAACGGACACGCGCACGACCAGGCCGTTGACGAGCATGGCGGTGACCGAGTCACCGA
The DNA here is from genome assembly GCF_042736725.1 of Streptomyces sp. NPDC060028. Taxonomy (NCBI): domain Bacteria; kingdom Bacillati; phylum Actinomycetota; class Actinomycetes; order Kitasatosporales; family Streptomycetaceae; genus Streptomyces; species Streptomyces sp. NPDC060028. Next base: position 4,041 of record NZ_JBHWVJ010000121.1, read on the forward strand.
TCCGCCGGAAGGTGCGCTCGTCCTCGCCGGGCTTGGCCTGACCGGTGCCGATGAGCGCGGCGCCCAGGTCGGTCTTGGCGGACACCTTCAGGGGGCGGTCGTTGAGGCGGGCACCGCCGCCGGCGACCGCGGTGTAGGTGTCGCCGGTCAGCGGCAGGTGGACGACGGTCAATACCGGCAGGTTGTCGCGGACCAGGGTGGCGGTGACGGCCCAGTCGTCCATGCCGTGGACGTGGTTGATGTTGCCCTCGGCGGGGTCGACCACCCACCACTCCCCCGGCGGCAGCGCGCCGCCGGCCAGCTCGTCCTCGGCCCACCGCGATCCCTCCCGGGCCCGCAGCAGCGGCTTCCGCAACACGTCAAGCACCGCGTCGTCGTTGGCGTGGATCTCCTCGACAACCTCGTCGAGGCTCACGCCTCGGGCATGCGGGGTGTAGCGGTCGAGCAGCGTGACGCCGGCGGCCTTCACCGCAGCGGTCACATCGGACATCAGCGTCGTATCGGCGGCGAAAGGCATGGCTGTGCTCATGGTGGGCTCCTCGGTTCGATTTGTGCGGGTGATCGTCTCCGTCCCGCACTTCGAAGGTAGGCCGCCCGATCATTAACAACAAGTGCATGCTTTTCATTTGTAGAGTTACTGTCATGCAACTGGATCTGAACCTGCTCACGGCCTTGGACGCCCTGCTGGAAGAGGGCAGTGTCGCCGGCGCTGCAGCACGCCTCCACGTCACCGCACCGGCGATGAGCCGCTCCCTGGGCCGCATCCGCAAAGCCACCGGCGACCAGATCCTGGTCCGCACCGGCCGCAGCATGGTCCCCACCACCCGCGCGCTGGCCATGCGCGCCGAGGTCCACGCCCTCGTACAGCAGGCCCACCGGCTTCTCTCCGCGCAGCAGGAGCTCGACCTAGCGGCTCTGGACCGGGTGTTCACCGTGCGCTGGCACGACGCCCTGACCGCCGCCTGCGGCACTGCCCTGATCACCGCCGTCCATCGCCAGGCCCCCGGCGTCCGGCTGCGCCTGTCCGCCGAACCCGGGACGGACGACGCCGAGTTGCGCCGGGGTGAGGTCGACGTCGAATCAAGCTCCAGCGCTCCGACGCTCCCCGACATCCGCCACCGCCTCGTCGGCACGGACCGGCTGGTCGTCGCCGTCCGACCGGGACACCCGCTCACCGAAGGCCCGCTGAGCCTCGAGCGCTACGCCGCCGCAGAACACCTCACCGTCTCGCGGCGCGGACGCCTGCACGACCAGATCGACGACGCCCTGACCACAAGCGGCCTCGAACGACGCGTCGTCGCCGCCGGGCCCACCGCCGCCTTCGCCCTGCAACTCGCGCTCGGCACCGACCTGGTCGTCACCCTCCCCGACGCGGTCACCCGCGCCGCCCGGGAACAACTCGGCCTCGTCACGCTGCCCCCGCCACTCCCGCTGCCCCACGTCCCCCTGTACCTGCTGTGGCACCAGCGCTACGACGACGACCGCGCCCACACCTGGCTGCGCGAAACGGCCACCCAAACCATCCAGGCACTGTTCGCCCCACCGACCGCCTCGCACACTCTCCCCTCTACCTGACCAGCAGAGGCGAGGCCAGGCAGAGGAAACCAGGACGGCACGGCTACACAGGGGTCGGCCACCCGCCTCAGCCGGTGACCTTCTGGAGCAGCGGCGAGGGGGTGTGTCGCGTCCTGGCCGGCCAGGCAGTGAGGCGCTCCAACGCGCGAGGTGACCGCAGCGGACGCCGGTACGGGTACGGACTTCTCCAGCTCCTCCACAGGAAGTAGTCGGCGCGCCTGTGACCCCTGCTCTGGGCCTGTGACCTGCCTATTTTGGGTTCCTCGGCGTGAATGGAACGGGACCTCAAAGGGGCCCGAAACGGGACCGCTGCCGTGGCGGGCGGGGCCGAGGGATCCAGCAGCCGGCTCCGCCGGCCCGCCCCCGCCAGTGACTGGCCAACCCGATTTGTCCTTTACGCGGGGCTTACTCTCCCGTTTCCGGGTAGTCGCTGGGTGGGACGGCGTCGATCTTGACGTGATCCCAACCGGTGGAGCGCACCACGTGCTCCGCACAATGATTGGACAGCGCCATGACCACAGCGAGCCCGGGCGGCACCCCCGCAGGTCCCCGGACCGGCAGTACCGACGTTTCCGGACATGGGACACGCCGCCCGTCGACCGAGACGAAGTCGGCCCTGAAGACGACGGAGTTCTTCGTCTACATCGCCTGCGTGATCGCGGTCCTGATCGCATCCATGGTGGTAGGCACCGACGACGGGCACCGCGACTACTTCCGCGCCGACATGGCGTGGATGTACATCGTGATCCTGACCTTCGGCTACATGATCAGCCGCGGGCTGGCCAAGTCCGGCAGCCGAGACCACTACGACGGTTCCTGACACCGGCCTCCGGTCCACGAGGGATGGCCGCCCGACGTCGGGACACCACGCCGTGGGTGGATCGGTGGCACCAAACGGGTGATCCCAGGACCGCCGTGGTCATCGTCGGCCTGCCCACGGGGATAGTTCACGTGTGAGACAGATGCCGGGTGTGTTCCTGGATCGCCGGCGCCTCACAGCGAGCCGCCCCCCGACCGGCATGAGGCTGGGCAGAGGGCGGCGCAAAGCCAGACGGCGCGTTCCCGGTAGAGCGGGACCGGCCGTCAACCGTCAGTCCTTGGCGATGGCCATGCCGAGGAAGATTCCCACCAGTAGCGAGACGCTGCCGGTGACCATCACGGACCACGTGCCCGCGTGCGTCGCAGTGAACGTCGAGGTCATCCCCGCCTGTGTCGCCGCCTGCGTGGCCTGCGCCCCGGCCATGGTCGCCTCCTGGACGGCCAGAGCCGTCTCCAACTCCTGAACCTTGCTCTCCAGCTCAGACTGCTCCATCGTGCGGTTCCTCTCTCACGGCGTGCCGCGCTGATCCCGGCATCACCGTCCATCGCTTCCCCGACGCGCGGACACAGCCGCGCCGGGCGGCCGGGGTGCACTCGTTTGCCGGCCACAGACGCCTTCACCGCAGGCCGGCGGTCGAGCAGTGAAGTACCCCCGCGGTCCCACAGCCGTCATGAGAATGACGCGATGCCCAAGACGGCCACGGGGGTGTCGCTCCGGAGTTGCGAGAGGTAGAGGATCCGGCAGGCGCGAGCACCGTCGGGGGCGTGTCGCCGTGCTCGCCGACGGGCAGCGGTGAGGGCGGGTCGTAGAACTTCTCGCCCCCGGCCCGACCGGCACGCCGGGTGCGCACTGCCCTTGGCGCCCTTGCCGCCGTCCGGGTTCGTGCTCGCCGTGGCGGTGGTACCGCAGCCCAGCGCGATGAACGCGGCCACACCGGCCGCGGTCATCGCCACGAGCCGCCGCCTCATCTCAACGGACTTACATGTTTCGGCTGTGTGTGTCGGGCGGCGAGACTGTGTCCATGCAACTCCCCGCCGACGCCGTCGCCGCCGCCGCTCTGATCGAGGTCGTACGCCTCACAGCGGAGCCGACGCGCCCCCACGACCCGTTCACGGGCGAACCCGTGGCCCTCTGGCTCGCGCAGGAGGCGGCCTCCGTCCTGTCCCTGGTCGAGTCCCTGCCGGGCAGCGGGCAGCACCGCTGCGGCTTCTGGCCCGGATGGGCGGTACGCGTGTACGACGCCACCCTCGCGGTCGCGCTGTTCGAGGCGCAGTTCTGTTTCAGCTGTCACGAGGCCCGCCTCCACGGCCCGGCGGTCCCGGCCCACCTGGCCAAGCAGTTCTTCGATCCCGGCGCCGAGGCGGCCCATACCCTCCTCGCCCGCTTCCGCGCCGCGGGTGCGTCCGCGTGATCCCGTAGCGCCCGGCCCATGCCTCCGGCATGCACCGATGGGTGCATGCCGAACTCGTGGGCGGCCCAGGTGTCGAGTACCCAGCCCTTGAACCGGATGCTGCTTCTGCACCAACGGTTGCTGGCGAGCCTGGGGCCGCAGTGGGGCACCCTCCTCATGGCCGCGAGTTGGACACCGGCGACTGAGGGTCAGGGCTGGTGTGTCCTGCCCATCGTCGCCGTGAAGGCCGCGGGGCCGTGTCGAAACCGTAGATGGCTGGGTGCAAGCCCCGTACCGTCTGGCACACGAACTCCGCGGCGGCCGCCGCCGACGCCGCGAGGACCCCGCCGAAGTCGTTCTCGGCCGGGAAGATGTGGTGCTCCTCGCGGAGACTGGGCCCGGAGGGGCCGGCTCGGTGCCCCAAGTCGTTCCGATGACTAGACGTCGAGATCTTCGTCGAAGAACTCCTCCGCCAGGTTGTCGAGACGGGCCGCACTGGTGAAGGGGCCCTGATCGAGCACGATCTCCTCATCGTCACCGATCACGGGGTTGCCGTCGACGATGACAGGGGGGAAGACCACGGGGTGCTCGGTCACGTTGACCGTTTCCTCCCCGTCGTCGGCGAGGTTGAAGGAGTCGAGCACCCTGCCGTTCGCATGGTTCGTGCTGCGCTCGCCGTTGGCGTTCTGAACGACCGACCTGGTGACGGTGATTACATCCGACTCCCCGGCCAGCCACGGGCTATCCGCACGGGCGATACCCGGTACGGACAGAGCTGCCCCGGCGAGGGCGACGGCGGCGAATGCGCGCTTGTTGTTGTTCACGACCCGCCAACGATCTTCACCCCGCCGGGGTAACGCCTGTCATACAAGCTGCCCTTCTGGAGTGAGCGGGTACCGACAGGGCGGAGGGATGAGCCCAGGCCTGCGCGTGATCGTCTACCGCCCGACGCCGCGGGCAACGTGGCCGGCGGACTGCTGTACGGCGCCCACAGCCCGAAGGGGAGCACCTTCCGGCGGTATGTCGGGCTGCTGGTCGTGCTGGCCGTCGCCCTGGCCGCCCTGCCGGCGGTTCATCTGGCGCACCAGGCCGGCCTGCCCGCTTCGTGGACGCTGATTCTGCTGGGCACTCTGCTGGTGCTCACCAGCCTGCCGATCGCCCCCGCCGGGGCCGAGAGATTCCAGCTCATCGGAGAGATGACGGCCCAGCAGGAGATGACCCAGGCGTTCGCCGGGGTGGGCAGCTCCATCGCGGTCGGCGCGGCGGCGGGCTCTGCGGTGGCCGGTCTGGTCGCCGACGCCCTCGGCCCGGCCGCCGCCCTGTCCCTGCCGGCCGCGTTCACGGCTCTGGCGCTTCTGGTGTCCCTGGCCGCCCGGGCCCCGATCACGACGGCCCTCGGCCCCGGCGAAGCAGAAGGCACCGCACACACCACACCCCACCACCGACATCGGAGAGTCGCATCCATGAGCACTTCACCCGGCGTACTGGCCGTCGTCGAGAGCCAGTTGTCGAACTTCGGCCTGACCCCTCTGCGGGCCGCCCACGAGCTCGGCCTCCACACCGTCCTGATGAGCAACGACCCGGACCGTGCCGGGTAGTCAGCCTTGCCCGCCGACGCGGTGGCCGCCGCGCTGGAACCCTTCCACGCGGCGGGCCGGCTCAGCGGTGTGATGACCGTGACCGACTACAACATCCCCGTCGTCGCGCAGGTCGCCGCCCGCTTCGGTCTGCCGGGGCTGTCCCCCGTGGCGGCGCGGAATTGCCGCGACAAGCTGCCTGATGCGGCAGGCCCGTCAGGAGGCCGGAGTCGCGGTCCCCGGCTTCCACCAGGCGACGAGCGACTCCGCGGCCAACCCCGTCGCCCCGGCGCGCTCGTCGAGGAATACCTGCTGGGCTTCGAAGTGAGCGTCGAGTCGGTACTGGTGGACGGTGAGCGTCGATTCCTGGGCGTGACCGACAAGGCGCTCGGCCCTCACCCGTACTTCGTGGAGATGGGTGACACCTTCCCGTCGATGCTGTCGGCACCGGTCCGCGAGGAGTGCACCGAGCTGGCCCGGCGGCCCCTGGAAGCGCTGGGGCACGACTTCGGCGCCGCCCACGTTGAGGTGAAAATGACCGCGGACGGGCCCCGGATCGTCGAGGTCAACGGCCGGGTGCCCGGCGCGGAGATCACCCGGCTGATCCGCGAGGCGACCGGGGTGTACCTGCAACGCGAGGTGGTCAAGCTGCACACGGGCCGGCCAGCCGACCTCACGCCCACGCGCGATCGCGCCGCCGCCTCCCGCCATCTGGCAGCCCGGCAGTCCGGCACCCTGACCGGCATCGACGGAGCCGACCTGGCCCACCGGGATCCCGGCGTCGTCGAGGTGGACTTGGAGGCCCACCCGGGCGATCCGGTCCGGCCGGCCGAGAGCAACCTGGATCTGCTGGGGTACGTCGTTGCTGCCGGCGACACCACCGGTGCGCGGTGCGCCGGGCCGAAGCAGCCTTGGGCCAGCTCACTCCGCGGATTGAGACCGCCGGGACGGAGCAGCGGTGAGCGCGGCACACGGGGCCGACGGACCGGCGGCACTGAAGGTGACCGCGTACCGGGACCTCGCTCACCTCGACGGCCTCGGTACGGAGCGCTGGGACGCGCTGTTCGGAGCGCTCGGCTTCTACGCCGCGACCCCGTGGCTCCGGCACGCGCAGGCGACCGCCGCCACCGCGCCGTACTACTTCACGGCGGCCGACAGACCCCAATGGGTCTGCGCCGCTGCCGGCCCTGGCCTGCGGCGGCCGCAACCCGTCCTTTCTCCCGCGGCTGCACCCCCTGGCGCCAGTACGCGTACCTCAAAGCCCGCCGCCCTGAACAGGCGGAGCATTTCACCCGCCCGGCCCACCTGGCCCGGCTCGGCGGCCCCGCCCAGAGCTCAAGCCCGGGACCGTCGCCCGGGCGATCCGGCCCCAGAGCCGGACCGCCCGCGGCAAGCGCCTCACCAGCGCGCAGAAGACCGTCATGAGACCAAGCGCGTACCTGTTCCTGAACCTCAGCCGACCGCGGTCCGGGTCCATGCGGCGTCAGTGTCAGGGGGATGAGATGAACCTCGACGAGAACGAACCGCAATCTGTTCGCGAGCCCGAGCCGCCTTACGGATCATCCACCGGAGCCGGCATCGTCATGGGAAGATCCACACTGGTCGGTAGCAAGTCGGCTTGAGGGAGGCGGACATGACGGCAAGCGACGATGCGGACATGGGGATCAAGGGAGACGTGGAAGGCGTGCAGGTTGGGCGCCAGCTCGACTTCGAAGACTTCCAAGACGTCAACCCGTTCCGGGGCAACGTGTACTCCGAGACCGCCGAGGACACCGAGTCCCATACGGAGTAGGCCCGCGGGAATGTGCTGCCGCCCCGGTACGGATATCTCGTACCCCGTGCCGGGGCCGAGCCATGTGCGGGGTGTAGGGACTTGAATCGTGGCCCGCCGTGTTCAGCGCCGGGACCCACCGGGCGCCCACTGAAGGGTGTCTCCTTGGTCATGTGCTGTGCGAGGCGCTTGCGGACGGTCCACGAGGGTGCCGTCGGGTTTCAGCCCGAAGGCGGCCGCAAGAACGGCGGGGAGATCTGCCTCGGGGAGTGTGGCACGCACCTCAGCCAGGACGTGAGGAAAGTCGCCGTCGTCGATGACACCCATGTATTCCTGGCGCAGTTGGAAAATGACCTCGACGAGCTCGGGCCTCAGCCGCATCCAGGCGCGGGACGAGTGGATTTCCTCATCGACCTGGTCCATGAACCAGCGCATGACCTCGTATGGGACTTCCACGTGTCGACCGCGAGGGTCGAAGCAAACCCTCGGCTCCCGTGCCGGGTCCTCGTCGGGAATGACCGCGGTCACAAGGTGCTGTTGCTCGGCGGCGAGTTCCAGTTCAAGTACCAGGCCTCATCAGGTATGGAGTACATCGCGGTGATCGCGTAATCGCCGTTCGGGCGCAGGATAGGCCACGAACGCCGGTGCTGGGGCACGGATTAGCTCGGGCGGAGGTGCGTGATTGGCAGGTTGTGCTCGGTGCGCAGGCGCTCGGCCACGAGCGAGCGGTGGCATGCCTCCGGATCGCGCTCGACGCAGAAAAGGGCGGTCACCGAACCGCCTCCACCAGCTCCGCTCGGCAGCTCCGCCACGAGCGCGCCGAGGTCGAACGGGTCGAGGATCTCACGGGTGTAGCGCTCGGCGTACTCGGGCGCCAGCGCGATGCGGTTGCGCTTGCCCACGCCCTGGCGGTCGTCCTCGCGGTACTGGAGATGACGCAGTTCCGTCGTCGGCGCCAGCTCCTTCACGTGCCGGTAGCCGATGTCCGCCGCGGCGAGCGCGCGCTGCAGCCGCGCCGAGTTCGCCCAGGAGTAGTCGGGACCCCGAACGCCGCGACGCTGGCGCAGGTCGAGCAGCAGTCCCACGCCCCCGCCGACGAGCTCCTCGAGGAACGCTCCGACCGTGAAGCCGTACACACCGATCGTCGCAATGCGTCTCATCGCAGCACCCCTCAGGGTCACCCGAGGCGGCCGACGTGTTTGATGACGACCGCCACCGGAGCAGGGGTGATCGCGTACAGGACGCGGTAGCGGCCGATGTGGATGCGACGCAGCCCCCGGCCGTGGAAAGCCGCGCCCCGTGGGCGGGGCTGGGTGGCCAGGCGATCGACCGCGTACAGCAGCAGCCGCAGCCCTTCCGGATCATCCGCAATGTGCCGTACCGCCCCACACACGGCAGCTTCGTCCCACACGATGCCGTACGTCATCTGCCGCACTCCCTCCACACGGCACCCGGGGCCGAGCCCGAGGGGCGCTGTGCCGGCGTGCAGGCCGGAAGGGTGCATGGTCCGAACCAGCCCCACCCCCGGGCGCCTGGCACACGCCCCCTCCTCGGGCGTCTGCCCGAAGCAGTCGGCGCTACGCCAGCAGGCTGAGCGCGCCCGAACCCGGTTTGTCGTCCCGGACGGGCTGAGCGCGGTTGTGATTCCGTCGTTTCGCGGGAAGGAGAGTCTTAACCCTGTGGAGGCTGATGTGGCGCGTGAGCGGATCGGGCTGGCCGAGGTGCTGGCGGCGGCGGAGGATGCCGCGCCGGTGGACTCCCTCGATGTCGTGGCGCGTAATCTGCGTGACCGGTTCGGTGCGGGGTATGTGTCGTTCCTGTTTGTCGACATCGTCGGCCGACGCCTGCTGCGCGTCCACGACACGGCGGCCACCCATCAGGAGGAGCGCGCCGGACAGGTCCCCCTCGCCGGCAGCAGCGCCTACGACCAGGTCCTGGGCAGCCAGAAGCTGGTGCTGGAACCGGACGGTGAGCAGGGGCAGCGCGTGCTCGCCCCGGTCACCAACCGCGGCGACACCATCGGTGTCCTGGAGCTGTTCCTCACCCAGGTCAGTCCGGATGTGCTGGAGCAGATCAAGGAAGCCGCGCACGCGCTGGCGTACATCATCGTGACCGACCGCCGCTTCACCGACCTCTACCACTGGGGCAACCGCACCACCACGGTCAGCTTGTCCGCGGAGATCCAGCGCCAGCTCCTGCCCTCGGCCCCGTCCTGCGAGGCCCCCCCGTTCAGCCTCGCGGGCGCTCTGGTCCCGGCCTCCGACATCGCCGGTGACACCTACGACTACAGCCTCGACAATGACACCCTGCACCTGTCCGTCACCGACGCCATGGGCCACGACGTCGATGCCTCGCTCATGGCCACCCTTCTGGTCAACGCCTCCCGCGGCGCCCGCCGCGCCGGAACGGACCTCGCCGAACAGGCCCGCCAGATCCACCAGGCCCTCCTCGACCACGGCCGACACACCTTCGCCACCGGCCAGCTGCTGCGCATCGCCCTCGACGGGACCGGCGCCCAGCTCGTCAACGCCGGCCACCCCTGGCCCCTGCGCCTGCGCGACGGCGCGGTCGACGTTCTACGCCTGGACGTGGACCTGCCCTTCGGCCTCGCCCAGCAGGGCCGCTACCGGGTGCAACACCTTGACCTGCGCGCCGGTGACCGCCTCCTGCTCCACACCGACGGCATGCAAGAACGCGCCGCTGAAACAGTCGACCTGCCCGCCCTCCTCCGCAAGACCGCAGCCGAGCATCCGCGCGAGGTCGTACGCACGCTGGTGGGCGCGGTCACCGGCGCCTACGACGGCCGCCCGCCAAAAGACGACGCCACCGTCCTGTGCCTCGACTGGCACGGCCCCCGATCCGGAGGCGGCCGCGCGAACGCTTGAGAGCCTGACCGCGGGCGCTGGGCCCCCGGCGGCCCCTCCCCCGCGCTGGCCGCTAGGCGGAATATCCGGGGCGGCCACGGGCAGGCGGCGTGCGGCGTGCGGCGTCCCACGCGCCAGGCGACTGCGCCGCATACCGCTTCGGTGCGCAGGTGCCGCATCAGGAGGACGAAAATGCATGATCAGAACCCGGGCCGCTTAAGACGACCAGTTACGTCGAATGAGCCAACCGAGGTACCGAAACGGCTGTCACGTAGCTGGTCGTCACGTTCCGTAGTAGATGTGTTAGCCGCGCGTAAGCTTGCTGCGGCGGGTACCGACGCGCCCCACCCCCGTCTGATCCGACGCGAAGGAATCGTCCATGGCGACGTCGACCGAGCCCGTCACGCCGATCCCGGTCCGGGGCCGCTCGTGGGGGAGCGTGCTGATCTCCTGGCTGAGCACCACCGACCACAAGAAGATCGGGCACTTGTACCTGATCGCGTCGTTCGGGTTCTTCATCATCGGCGGTGTACTGGCGCTGCTGCTGCGGGCTGAGCTCGCCCGGCCGGGCATGCAGATCGTCTCCAACGAGCAGTACAACCAGATCTTCACCCTGCACGGCACGCTCATGCTGCTCTTCTTCGCCACCCCGACCTTCGCCGGCTTCGCCAACGCGATCATGCCGCTGCAGATCGGCGCACCAGACGTGGCGTTTCCGCGGCTGAACATGCTGGCGTTCTGGCTGTTCCTCTTCGGCGGCCTGATCGTCGTGGCCAGTCTGCTCACCCCGGACGGCACCGCGGACTTCGGCTGGACCGCCTACACGCCGCTCAGCAGTTCGACGCGCACGCCGTCCATCGGCGGCGACATGTGGATCATGGGCCTGGCCCTGTCCGGGTTCGGCACGATCCTCGGCTCGGTCAACTTCGTGACCACGATCATCTGCATGCGCTCCCCAGGCATGACCATGTTCCGGCTGCCGATCTTCACCTGGAACATCCTGCTGACCTCGGTCCTGGTCCTCTTCGCCTTCCCCGTCCTGGCCGCGGCCCTGCTGGTGCTGGAGGCGGACCGCAAGTTCGGCGCCCAGGTCTTCAACCCCCAGAACGGCGGCGCCCTCCTCTGGCAGCACCTGTTCTGGTTCTTCGGGCACCCCGAGGTCTACATCATCGCTCTGCCCTTCTTCGGGATCGTCACCGAGATCATTCCGGTGTTCTCCCGCAAGCCGATCTTCGGATATCTCGGCCTGGTCGGTGCCACGATCTCCATCGCCGGCCTGTCTCTGACCGTGTGGGCCCACCACATGTTCGCCACTCAGGCCGTACTGCTGCCGTTCTTCTCCTTCATGACGTTCCTGATCGCGGTCCCGACAGGGGTGAAGTTCTTCAACTGGATCGGCACGATGTGGAAGGGTTCCCTCTCCTTCGAGACACCGATGCTCTGGTCCATCGGGTTCCTCGTCACGTTCCTCTTCGGCGGTCTGACCGGCGTCATCCTGGCCTCGCCCCCGATGGACTTCCAGGTCACCGACTCCTACTTCGTGGTGGCCCATTTCCACTACGTGGTCTTCGGGACGGTCGTCTTCGCCATGTTCGCCGGCTTCTACTTCTGGTGGCCGAAGATGACCGGCACGATGCTCGACGAACGCCTGGGAAAGATCCACTTCTGGACCCTGTTCATCGGCTTCCACATGACGTTCCTCGTCCAGCACTGGCTCGGCGCCGAAGGCATGCCCCGCCGTTACGCCGACTACCTGGCCGCCGACGGATTCACCACATTGAACACGGTGTCCTCCATCGGCGCGTTCCTCCTCGGCGCCTCGACGCTGCCGTTCTTCTACAACGTGTGGAAGACGGCCAAGTCCGCTCCCCGCGTCGAGGTCGACGACCCGTGGGGATACGGCCGCTCCCTTGAATGGGCCACTTCCTGCCCCCCGCCCCGGCACAACTTCGTGACCCTGCCCCGCGTGCGGTCGGAGTCGCCGGCCTTCGACCTCCACCACCCGGAGATCGCCGCCTTCGACTACGCCGGCAACCACAAACGCGACGTCATCGACGAAGAGGGGGCCTCCGGTCCGCGAGGGTCTCTGCCCGGAGCGGGCCCAGCCCAGCCCAAGTAGTCCGGGGCCCCGGCTGATGAGGGAACCTTCCAAGGAAACGGCTGCCGGGCTCGCCCAGATCGAGGGATACCTGATGAGCCAGGCAGCACTGCGGGAAGCCAAGGCCGAGGGTGACGCGTTCTCCTACGGCCTGACCTGGCTCGGCCCCGGCGAACAGCACGAGATCAGTCACCGGTTCGCTCAGCACCACCTGCGCCTGCGCCGGGAGATGCTCACCGCGACCGTGGCACGGGCAGAAGAACTCAAAGCCGAATACACACACCGGTACGTCTGCCTGCGCAGGCGCGTAACGGGCCTGGCCGTGGCAGCCCTCGGGCTCTACACCCTCACCCTGGCCCTCCTCTGGCGGCTCTGAGCCTTCTTGCCGTGTCATCAGTCATCCCCGGGCGGGGGCCGTCAGGAACGGCGGCCGAGTCGGCACCAGCGAGCTTCGGCCTGAATGGCGCCGCCATGCGCTTTCCGCCGCGGAGTGGGCGTCGACTCCCGACAGAGGCCCGGCCCGGGGCGTACCGCAGGTTGACCACTTTGTCCGGCACACGGTCTGCGTAGTCAGACGCGGTTCGCGTCCTCGCCTGGACGGGATACGTACGGCAGCCGCCTACCGGGACGGCGGCTTGCTGGGCCAATGGAGTGAACTGGCGAGTCGGAAAGCGGATCCGCCTCCTTGTCCGTGCCTTGACTGAGCGTTTTCAGCGTTGCCTCTCCAGGGTGAGGACGGCTTTGGTGATGACGGTCATGCGGTTGGGGCTGATGCGTGATCTGCGGAAGATCTGCCAGGACTTCAGCTGTGCCATGGCGCGTTCGACCGGAGCCCTGGCTTGGGCGAGGGCCCGGTTGGCGGCGCGCCGGGTCGGGGTGAGTTCTCGCGGCGGGTGAGATCCACAGCAGCTCGCTGGCCGGATCGGTGAGGACCTGGACCTTCACGCCATGCCGGTGGTGCTTGGCCGAGTGGTCCGCACGACTGTCACCGACCCGGTCGCACTCGGCGAGGGTCCCGTCGAGGAGGACGAAGTCCGGGTCGTTCCCGCGCAGCGTCTTCAGCAGGCCCGGGGGCCGGGCGGCAGGCAGGCCGGTCAGGGCCGTCACGTAAGCGTGGGCGGTGCCGACGGATGTACCGAAGCCGGCCGCGACGCGGGCGAGGGTGTCGTGGCGGCGCAGGCATACGAGAGCGACGAGCGCACGCTGGTGCGGCGGCAGCTTGCACCGTCGGTCGCCCTCACGGCCAACGCGCCGGCCGCGACCACCTCGACCACGCCCAAATCGCTGCCCTCGCCCACCTCGGAGTGCAGTGGGGGCAGGAGCGGACTGGCCTGCGATGATGACGGCGTGCCAGAGCCAGGGACCACTGCCGTCGTCATTGTCTTGCCCGATGCCGCCCCGCTCCTCGATGCGGCGTGGCGGATCGACCCGACTCTGGTGCGTCGTGGGGTGCCGGCGCACGTCTCGCTCCTCTACCCGTTCGTGCCGGAATCGGCGCTGACAGGTCAGGACGAGAAGGGCGTGCGTTCCCTGGCGGCGAGTTTTCCGGCAGCTGATCTGCTCTTGGAGGAGGTCGTGACGGAGTCCGGCTTCGTCGCCGTCACCGTTCCGGGACTCCAACCGATCGTCGATGCGTTCCGCGCCCTGTGGCCCGGGTTGCGCCCGTACGGGGGCCGCTTCGGGGCGCGGCCCGCCGCCCATGTCACGGTCGCCATGGGTGCAGACGACCCGACAGCCGCCGCCCATGTCCGAGCTGCGATCGACAGCCTGCTGCCCCTGCGCACCCGCGCGGCGGCGATCCAGCTGGTAGTGCTGACGGAGGAAGGCTGGCAGTCGCGGTTCACCGTGCCGCTCGGCGTCCCGGACGGCCCGTGAACACCGCCCGCCAGTCCCTCGCCACAGCCCGAGGCCGGGGCACTGGCCGGGGCGCCCACCTGGATCTCCGAGCGCAGCGCCCCGTACGCACCCCAGCGGGGCTTCGAAGACGGCGGGGAGGGGGGCGTCCGCGCGGCAGCCAGTCGTGACCGGCCCATACCGCTTGGACTCAGTAGCCCCGCCACCCAGTCCAACAGGACCTTCACTGAAGTCCGGATACGAGAGCAGATCCTCCACCGCATCCGGCCGGTACGCCACAGGTCTGGGTCTTCGCCCCGTTGGGGTGTCCGCCCCGCTCCCACCCCTGCCCTTCCGGCTTCGCCTGCAAGGCCAAAAGCCCGCTTCGGGCCCAGCAGGCAGAAGCGGGAGGTCAGGAGGGTTGTCTGCGATGGCTATCGGCAAGCCTTGGCCCCCGTCGGCGGGTACCGAGCACGCAGCGCTCAGGACCTGGAACCGCCTCGCTTCGCTCCGCGGGGCTACGCGAAGCCAAGCCAGGGCCGGTCCTTCGGGCCGGACTGGTTCCGAATTCCGCTGCGCCCCACCCCGTACGGCCGCCCGCAGGCGCGCGTCCACCAGACGGGCGACGCCCGCATGCCCGGCGAAGCCACGGGCCTCGACCCGGCCGCGAGGTGATGCTGGCGGCCGCCGAGGCCCTGGCCTGCACGGCCGCCGAC
>NZ_JBHWVJ010000122.1:0-18433 GCF_042736725.1 Streptomyces sp. NPDC060028
ACGTGAAACATCGAGGCTCCCGCACGGGACCCTCGATGTTTCACGTGAAACACGCTCCTAGCGGGTGGCCCCCGAGACCAGCCAGCGGCCCGAGCGGGCGCGTAGCTGGAGCGTGGCCATCCGGACCAGCATCATCAGCGTCATGGCCCACCAGAGCGTGGTGAGGCCGCCGCCCACGGCCGGGACGAGCAGTGCGGCCGGAGTGAACACGGCGAGCGTCAGCAGCATCGCCCAGGCCAGGTAACGGCCGTCGCCCGCCCCCATCAGAACTCCGTCGAGGACGAAGACGATGCCGGACACCGGCTGGGAGATGGCCACCACGAGGAGGGCGGGCAGTATGGCGTCCTTGACCGCAGGATCGCTGGTGAACAGCGGAATGAAGAGCGGGCGGCCCGCGATCACGAGAAGGCCCAGGATGACCCCGGAGGCGATCCCCCACTGGACCATGCGGCGGCAGACGGCCTTCGCGCCTTCGGTGTCGCCCGCGCCCAGGTAGCGGCCGATGATGGCCTGCCCGGCGATGGCGATGGCGTCCAGGGCGAAGGCCAGCAGGCTCCACAGGGAGAGCAGGATCTGGTGGGCCGCGATGTCGGCGTCGCCCAGCCGGGCTGCAACGGCGGTCGCGATCATCAGGACCGCCCGCAGCGACAGCGTGCGGACCAGCAGCGGCGCGCCGGCCTGGGCGCAGGCTCGGATGCCGGTGGCGTCGGGGCGCAGTGAGGCGCCGTGCCGCCTGGCGCCGCGGACGACCACGACGAGGTAGGCGGCGGCCATGGCGCACTGGGCGATGACCGTGCCCCAGGCGGAGCCGGCGATGCCGAGGCCGGCGCCGTAGACGAGGGCGGCGTTCAGGCCCGCGTTGAGCGCGAAGCCGCCGACGGCGACGTAGAGCGGGGTCCGGGTGTCCTGGAGGCCGCGGATGACACCGATGGCGGCGAGCACCACGAGCATGGCCGGGATGCCGAGGGCGGAGATGCGCAGGTAGGTGACCGCGTACGGGGCGACGGTGTCGGAGGCTCCGAAAAGAGAGATCAGCCAGGGCGCCGTGGGCAGGACGACGGCGATGACGGCCGCGCCGAGGAGGAGGGCGAGCCAGATGCCGTCCATGCCCTGACGGATGGCTGCCTGCAGATCGCCCGCACCGACACGGCGGGCCACGGCCGCGGTCGTGGCGTAGGCGAGGAAGACGAAGACGCTCACGGCGGTGGTGAGCAGAGCGGCGGCGATGCCCAGGCCGGCCAATTGGGGCGTGCCGAGATGTCCCACGATGGCGCTGTCGGCCATCACGAAGAGGGGTTCGGCGACGAGTGCGCCGAAGGCGGGGACGGCGAGTACCAAGATCTCTCGGTCGTGCCGTCTCGGGGCAGCCTTCGGCGCTGCGGGGGCCTGTGTCATGTGCTCAATCTAATCTTCCACAGGTAATAGACGCAAGGGTGTTTGAGGCCTTACCGAAGCGCTGACTTGCGCGTTCTCCGCACCTCATTGGTGGCGATCTTGAGACAGTGGCCAATATTTTTCTGCCGCTCAGGTCCTGGAGAAAGAAATCCCAGGTCAGATGGGGTGGGGAGGGGGGTCGGGTGATTTTGTCCACAGCGTCGTCCCCCGGTCCGTACACAGCTTCCGGGGACTTACCCACAGCATTGGCGCCGTCGTCCACATCTCATCCACACAGCCTGTGGATAACAAGATTGGCTGACGTCGCCCGCGGGCCTACCGTGGTGCGTTGCCCGACTCGCCGACTGCGGATTCGGGTGCCCCAAATGTCAGAGCCGTGTCGTAGAAAGAGTGACACGGCGAGGTCCGCGTTGCGGACGGGAGGAGGCGGCCCGGTGAGCATGCCCGAGCCCATGGACGACCCCTGGGCCGACAGTGGTCCGGGAGACCGTCTGCCCGCCCGTCAACGCCGTGGCGGCGAAGGCCGCGGCCGCGGGGACGACCAGCACGACCGAGGTCGCGAGGGCGGCTCCTGGGACGGCGGCGGAGGCGGCTTCGAGCGCGTCCCCCCGCAGGACCTCGACGCCGAGCAGTCCGTGCTCGGCGGCATGCTGCTCTCCAAGGACGCCATCGCCGACGTGGTCGAGGTGCTCAAGGGCCACGACTTCTACCGGCCCTCGCACGAGACGATCTACCAGGCGATCCTCGACCTGTACGCCAAGGGCGAGCCGGCCGACCCGATCACGGTCGGCGCCGAGCTGACCCGGCGCGGCGAGATCAGCAAGGTGGGCGGGGCCTCGTACCTGCACACGCTGGTGCAGTCCGTCCCGACCGCGGCGAATGCCGAGTACTACGCGGAGATCGTCCACGAGCGGGCGGTACTGCGCCGCCTGGTCGCCGCCGGTACGAAGATCACGCAAATGGGCTACGCCGCGGACGGCGACGTCGACGAGATCGTCAACAGCGCCCAGGCGGAGATCTACGCCGTCACCGAGCAGCGGACCTCCGAGGACTACCTGCCGCTGGGCGACATCATGGAGGGCGCCCTCGACGAGATCGAGGCGATCGGGTCGCGCAGCGGCCAGATGTCCGGCGTCCCCACGGGGTTCACCGACCTCGACTCGCTGACCAACGGCCTCCACCCGGGCCAGATGATCGTCATCGCGGCCCGCCCCGCCATGGGTAAGTCCACCCTCGCGCTGGACTTCGCCCGTGCCTGCTCCATCAAGAGCAACCTGCCGAGCGTCATCTTCTCCCTCGAAATGGGCCGCAACGAGATCGCGATGCGCCTGCTCTCGGCGGAGGCCCGCGTGGCGCTGCACCACATGCGCTCCGGCACGATGACCGACGACGACTGGACCCGGCTGGCCCGCCGGATGCCCGACGTCTCCGCGGCCCCGCTCTACATCGACGACTCCCCCAACCTGTCGATGATGGAGATCCGCGCGAAGTGCCGCCGGCTCAAGCAGCGCAACGACCTCTCGCTCGTGGTCATCGACTACCTCCAGCTGATGCAGTCGGGCGGTTCGCGCCGTCCCGAGAGCCGCCAGCAGGAAGTCTCGGACATGTCGCGAAACCTCAAGCTGCTGGCGAAGGAGCTTGAGGTCCCCGTGATCGCGCTGTCCCAGCTGAACCGTGGTCCCGAGCAGCGCACCGACAAGAAGCCGATGGTCTCCGACCTGCGTGAGTCCGGCTCCATCGAGCAGGACGCCGACATGGTGATCCTGCTCCACCGCGAGGACGCGTACGAGAAGGAGTCGCCCCGCGCGGGCGAGGCCGACCTGATCGTGGCGAAGCACCGTAACGGCCCGACGGCGACGATCACCGTCGCTTTCCAGGGCCATTATTCGCGGTTCGTGGACATGGCCAACACGTAGCATCCGATCATGGATGCCGCAGCTGAAGGCCTGGAACTGCTTCCCGCCACCCGCCGTGCGCTCAGGCACCGGCTCGCCGTCGCGCAGAGCGACGGGCGCGCCCCGTCTGTGGTGGCGGCCGTGGTGCGCGGAGGCCAAGTGGTCTGGGAGGGGTCGCGGACCTCCGTCGAAGGACACGGCCCCGATGGGAACGTCCAGTATCGGATCGGCTCGATCACCAAGACTTTCACGGCCGTTCTGGTGTTGCGGCTGCGGGACGAGGGGCTGCTGGGGCTCGGGGATCCGGTGGAGAAGTACCTGCCGGGGACGGGCGTCGGCGAGGTGACCGTCGGTCAGCTGCTGGCCCACACCGGCGGCTTGGCGGCCGAGACCCCGGGCGAGTGGTGGGAACGCTCGTCCGCGGCGCTGCGGCCGGAGCTCTCGGACGTACTGGGCGAGCAGCCCTTCCGGCACGAGCCCGGGCGGCGGCACCACTACTCCAACCCCGGCTACACGCTGCTCGGTTCGCTGGTGGAGGCCGTACGTGGGAAGCCGTGGGAAGAGGTACTCCACGCCGAGGTGCTGGAGCCGCTGGGGCTGAACCGTACGAGCGCTCGGCCGAAGGCCCCCCACGCCGGGGGATGGGCGGTGCACCCGTGGGCCGACGTGATGATGCCGGAGCCTCTGGAGGACCTGGGGCTGATGGCCGCGGCCGGTCAACTGTGGTCCACGACCGCCGACCTGGCGCGCTTCGCGGTCTTCCTCGCACGAGGCGACGAGCGGGTGCTGAGCACCGAGACGGTACGGCAGATGCGTACGGCGGCGGCTCCCCCGGAGCCGGGGTCCGCCGACCTCGGGTACGGACTCGGCATGCAGCTGATGAACAACGCCGGGCGCCGGCTCGCCGGGCACTCGGGCTCGCTGCCCGGGTTCGTCGCGGGGCTGTGGCTGAGCGAAGCGGACGACGTGGCGGCCGTGGTGCTGGCGAACTGCACATCGGGGCTGCCGGCCGCGACGGTGGCCGCGGACCTCGTGACGATCGTGGCGGACGCGGAGCCGCCCTTCCCCCAGCCGTGGCGGCCGTTCCGGGAAGCTGATCCGGTGGCGCTGGAGCTGTGCGGGCCCTGGTACTGGGGCACGGGGGCGTACACCCTCCGGTTGACCGCGGACGGCCTGCTGGAGCTGGTCCCGCTGGGTGTGACGGGGCGGGCGGCCAGGTTCCGGCCGGAGCCGGACGGCAGTTGGACCGGCCTGGCGGGTTACTACGCGGGGGAGTCTCTGCGGGCCGTGCGAGGGCCGGACGGCTCGGTGAGCCATCTCGATCTGGGCTCGTTCGTGTTCACGCGGGAGCCGTACGACGCACAGGCTCCGGTGCCCGGCGGGGTGGATCCGCAGGGCTGGCGCGGCATCGGCTAGTACTCGCGCTCCTCTGCGACGAGTTCGCGCTCCAGCGGGGTGCGGAAGCGCGGGGTGATGCGCGCGTCCCCGATCCACTCGGCCAGCCGGGCGGCTTCGGCGGCGACCGTCTTCTCGGCGTCGCGGCCGGGGCTGCCCGGCAGTCGGTGGACGATGGCGCCGTCGGCGCGCTGGGCCCAGCCGCCGATGGGCAGCCCAGGGCCCAGGGGCAGGTTCCGGCGCGGTGTCCCCGGGGCCGACGAGCGCGCTGGTGCCGTCATCGAGCCGCACCTGCTCGGGGCCGATGGCGGCCAGGGCCTTGCGGACATCGGTGAGGGTCCAGCCGGTCCACCACTTGAGGTCGGCCTCGGTGGCAGGGCCGTAGGCATGGGCCAGCGGCGGGCGAGCTCGGAGTCCGCGGTCTGGGCCGCCTCCGCGGCACGGGCCGACGGCGCCAGGCGATGCCGGCGGCCGAGCCGGTGGCGGCGCTCGGCGGTGGTGACGAGGGGAAGCCTGCTCATCCTTCCGATCGTAGGCCGGGGCGCACGTGGCGTCCCGGCCTTTCCCCTTCGGGTCCGGGACTGGTCAGAGCTGGAGCTTGAACCCCACGTGGGAGGCGGTGAAACCGAGCCTCTCGTAGAAGCGGTGGGCATCGGTGCGGGTTACGTCCGAGGTGAGCTGCACGAGTTGGCAGTTCTCGGCGCGGGACCGCTCGACCGCCCACTCGATGAACCGGGTGCCCAGGCCGCTGCCGCGCTCATCGGCGTGGATGCGGACACCCTCGATGATCGAGCGGGTGGCGCCCTTGCGGGACAGGCCGGGGACGATCGTGAGCTGGAGGGTGCCGACGACACGGTCCCCGCGGACGGCGACGACCAGGTGCTGGTGGGGGTCGTCGGTCAGGCGCTTGAGGGCCGCCGTGTACGGGGTGAGGTCGTCCGGGGATTCACGGGTCGCGCCCAGCGGGTCGTCGGCGAGCATGGCGACGATCGCGGGCAGGTCTTCCTCGGCAGCCGGGCGAATCGCCAGCTCGGGGGTGGCTTCGGTCATGGTCGGGTGGATCCTTTCTCAGCCGGCTGCCACGGTGAGCGGGGCCCAGCGGCGGGTCCAGTCTCCGGGCAGGCCGGTGGTGTCTCGGGTCATGACGGCGTTGAAGGCCACGGAGTCCAGGCCCCGGTCCTTGAGCCAGGCGAGCAACTCCTCGTGGCGTACGTCGACGTCGGTGCGCAGCGGTCGTTCGGTCGTGGCGGCGAGGCCGGCGACGAGTGCCTCGGCGGTGGCCTGGTCGCGGGCGATCAGCGGGCCGATGACATGGGTCTCCATGTTGGGCCAGATCGCGGCGTAGCCGATCAGCTCGCCGGCGGAGTCCTCGGCGACCAGCAACCGGTCCGTGAAGGCGGGCAGTCGGGTGATCAGGTGGGTCCGGTCGGTGCCGAAGACTTCGGCGTCCAGGCGGAGGATCCGTGAGATGTCCTCGGCGGTGGCCGGCCGGACCGGGACGGTGGCCGTCGCGGGATCGGTGTCGTCATGGCGGAACGTGCCGCGGAGCATCTCGGCGCGTCCCGTGGTGTCGAAGCCGAGCTCCTCGTAGAGGGGGCGGCCGTACGGGGTCGCGTGCAGGGTGAGCGGTACGCCCTTGAGGACGTCGTCGCAGATGTACGCCATCAGACGACGGCCCAGGCCCTGGCGGGCGTAGCGGTCGGCGACCAGGACCATGCCGATGGCGGCGAGCTCCGGCTCGGCCTTCGTGTGTCCGTACCGGGTGACGACACAGGCCGCGGCGAGCCCCCGGCCGTCCGGGGCGTCGACGCCGTAGCCGTTTCCGGCGGCGAGGAGCAGTCCCCATTTGTGGTCCTCACGCGGCCAGCCGCGGTCCTCGGAGAGATCGGCGCAGTGGCGGAGGTCGTCCACGGTCAGCGCGCGGATCGGAAGTTCGGTGAGCTGTGGTGGTGTCACCGGCCCAGACTGGATCATCGGCCGGAGACCGTCCAGAGGATTTGGACCAGAGGATGGGGGACTGGATGTTTCACGTGAAACCAGCCGATGTTTCACGTGAAACATCGTGTTCCGCGTGAAAGCGACGGGCTAGCCTCGATGGCTATGACCACTCTGCACCTCTTCGACCTCGACGGGACGCTGATGTACGGCTCGGCGGCGCCGGTCGAGATCTCCCGGCAGCTCGGGCTGACAGCCGAGATCGCCGAGCTGGAACGGGCCTTCGGCGCCCAGGAGATCGGCCCGCACCAGTTCTCGGTGGCGGCGCAGAGCCTCTGGACCGGCCTGACCCCCGCACACGTCCGGGCGGCGTTCGAGGGCTCCCCGTGGCTGTCCGGGATCCGGGAGGTGTGGCAGGAGATCCGGGAACGCGGGGACTACTGCGCGGTGATCTCGCTGTCGCCGTCCTTCTTCGTGGAGCTGCTGCTGGAGTGGGGCGCGCACGCCGCGCACGGCTCGCTCTTTCCCGAGGTGCCGTTCACCCGGCCTGTGGAGGTGGCGGGCATCCTGACGCCCGAGGGCAAGGTCACCGTCGCTGACCGGCTGTGCGCGCAGTACGGGGTGAGCCGGGGCGACTGTGTCGCGTACGGGGATTCCCTGACCGATGTGGCGCTCTTCGACGCGGTGCCCCGGTCGGTGGCGGTCAACGCACGGCCGTACCTGGCAGAGCGGGCGACCCATGTCTACACGGGTCGGGACCTGCGGGAGGCCTATCAGCTGGCAGGCGGGGCACGCCCGGGAGTTGCGGCATCTTAAGAGGAAAGAGGGTGGGAAACGTGAAATTCCCGCATTTCCCCGCAAGCCCTTGGAAGCACTGGCACGCTGTGAAACCCGGAACCACGGATCTGAGGCCGTGGTGTGTGCAGACCTGACCGAGATGCTTGAAGCGAGGCACCGCATGGACGCTCCGCCCACCAGACCGGCCAGACCAAGGCCGGCTCGGATACCCTCCGGGGGCGGCGCGACCGAGCCCTCCCCCGATGCCGTACTCATCCGCCGTACGCTCGCGGAGATTGCACCCGTCGCCGACAAGGTGACCTCGTATTTCTACGCCCTGGTGTTCACCGGGCACCCGGAAGTCCGGGGCATGTTCCCCGCCGCGATGGACGTGCAGCGAGACCGGCTGCTGAAGGCGCTGCTGACTGCCGCCGAGCACATCGACGATCCCGACGTCCTCGTCCCGTACCTGCGCAGGCTGGGCACGGGGCACCGCAAGTACGGCACGATGGCGGCCCACTACCCCTTGGTGGGCGAGGCCCTCATCGGGGCGCTGGCCCGGTACGCGCAGCTCACCTGGGGGCCCGAGGCCCAGGCCGCCTGGGTGCGGGCGTACACCACCATCTCCCAGATCATGATCGACGCGGCGGCCGAGGACGAGATGAAGGCCCCGGCGTGGTGGCATGCCGAAGTGGTCTCCCACGATCTGCGGACCCCGGACATCGCAGTGATCACCGTGCGTCCCGACCAGCCCTACGCCTTCCTGGCGGGCCAGTACACGAGCCTGGAGACCCCCTGGTGGCCACGGGTGTGGCGGCACTACTCCTTCGCTTCGGCGCCACGCACCGACGGGCTGTTGTCCTTCCACGTCAAAGCCGTCCCGGCGGGCTGGGTCTCCAACGCGCTGGTACGCCACGCCCGGCCCGGGGACGTGATCAGGCTCGGGCCGCCGGCCGGGTCGATGGTCGTGGACCACAGCACCGACAACGGCATGCTCTGCCTGGGCGGCGGCACCGGCATCGCGCCGATCAAGGCGTTGATCGAGGACGTGGCCGAGCACGGTGAACGACGCCCGGTGGAGGTGTTCTTCGGCGCGCGCAGTGACAGCGACCTGTACGACAAGGACACCCTGCTCGGGCTCCAGCGCTCCCATCCGTGGCTCTCGGTGCGGCCGGTGGTGTGCGCCGACGGGCTGGCAGGGCAACTGCCCCAGGCGGTCGGCACGCACGGGCCTTGGAGCTCGTACGACGCCTTCATCTCGGGCCCCGCGGCGATGATCCGCAGCGGAGTCGACGCCCTGAAGAGGATCGGGATCCCCGGCGAGCGGATCCGGCACGACGCCGTGGAGGAACTGGCAGGCGTCGCGGGCTGACACCGGCAGGCGCCCGCACTCCACAGGTCGGCCCGGGCCGGGAGCCGGCCCGGGCCGAGGGGATCGGGCAGTGTCGTGGATCAGCCCAGGTCGGGAGCGTGCATGGCGCGCACTCCCTCGATGTTGCCGTCGAGGTAGTGGCGCAGGGACAGCGGGACGAGGTGGACGGCGGCGATGCCGACCCGGCTGAAGGGCACGCGGACGATCTCGTACTCGCCCTCGGGCTCGTCGATCTCGGGGCCGTGCCGTAGCCCGGGATCCATGGATTCGAGGTGGCAGACGAAGAAGTGCTGCACCTTGACGCCGGTCACTCCCCGGTCGGCGATGTGCTCGACTGTGTCGACGAAACAGGGCACCACATCGGTGATTTTCGCGCCGAGTTCTTCGTGGACCTCTCGGTGGAGGGCGTCGACGACGGTGGCGTCCGAGGACTCCACTCCGCCGCCGGGAGTGAGCCAGTAGGGGTCGATGCCGGGCTTGGTGCGCTTGATGAGGATCAGGTCGTCACCGTCGAGCAGGATCGCGCGGGCGGTGCGTTTGACCACGGGACGTTCGGTCATGGGAGAAGAGTGGCCCAGGACTCCGCTTCTGAAACGCGTCGACGGCCGCAACCCGATGGCTCACCACTGCGCGCCGGCGCTCAGGAGCCGTTCGTGGGCCCTCGCGAGGTGGGCGAGGGCGAGGCTGCCGCTGCGTACGACGAGGAACCACGTGCGCAGCGGCGGGACCGCGGGTTCCAACAGGGCGACGACCTGCCCGCGGTCCAGCGCGTCCTGGCTGAGGTAGCGGGGCAGGACCGCGAGCCCGGCGCCCGCCCGGACGCATTCCAGTACGGCCCGCAGATCGGGTGTGACGACGGTGGCCGCCGCATCCGGCACGGCGTCGAAGACGGTGGCCCAGTAGCGGGCGACGAGGGGCAGGCTCTCGTGCACCTCGACGACCGGGATGCCCTCCAGCGCGTCGGTGCCGTCCTCGCGCAGCCGCTCCGGATCGATGAGGGCGGCCCAGTAGGGCGCGGCCACCAGGACGTGTTCCTCGTCGCACAGAGCGGCGGCGTTGAAGAGTGCGCCGCGCGGGCGGGCGGTGGTGACGACGAGGTCGTGGTGCCCGGCGGCGAGCCCTTCGAGGGTCTCCACGGCGTCGGTTTGCAGGGCGGTGCGCAGGGTGTGGCCCTGTCCGACCAGCGGTGCGAGCGCGGGCAGGACGCGCAGGCTCAGGAACTCGGGGGGCCCGGCGAGGTGCAGGGTGCGTGCGCCGCCGGCGGCCTCGCGCTCCGACTCGGTGATCCGCAGCAGGGCGTCGAGGTGAGGAGCGGCCTTGTGGGCGAGTTCGTCGCCGACGGCGGTGGGGGTGACGCCGCGGGCACGGCGGTGGAAGAGGGGTCGGCCCAGTTGGCGTTCCAGCGTACGGATCTGGGAGGTGACGGCGGGCTGGGACAGCCCGAGGAGCGCGGCGGCCCGGGTGAACGAGCCGGCCCGGTGCACGGCGACGAAGGTGCGCAACAGGGCCAGGTCCATTTCGGCCCCTCTCGGTGGGGGTCTTCAACTATAAATATGCCGATAGGGTCCTGTCGTTACCGTGATTGGACTCTGACACAGAGTCAACTAGCCTTGTGCGAGTGGTTCTTCGCGCGCGGAACCCGAAGCGGTCCGAGCCACTTGGGGGGAGGCTCGGACCGCTTTCCGTGGCGCGTTCACGCGCGGCTCAGGCGTCCCGGCCCGCGGAATCAAGGGCGCGCAGCACGTCCGCGACGAGGTCCTCGGTGTCCTCGGCCCCGGCGGAGAACCGGATGAAGCCCTCGGGCACGTCGTCGCCGCCCCACCGTCCGCGCCGCTCGGCGGTGGACCGCACCCCGCCGAAACTGGTCGCGTCCTCGACCAGGTGCAGGGCCGCCATGAAGCGCTCGGCGTGTGCGCGGTCGGGCAGGGTGAAGGAGACCACCGACCCGAAGCCCCGCATCTGGCGGGCGGCCGTCTTGTGCGACGGGTCCGTCGGCAGTCCGGGGTAGCGCAGCCCGCTCACGTCGGCGCGCTCGGCGAGTGCCTCCGCGACCGCGAGGGCGTTGGCCCACTGGCGCTGGGCACGCAGTTGGATGGTGGCCAGGGACCGGTGGGCGAGCCAGGCCTCCATGGGGCCGGGGATCGCGCCGACGATCTTGCGCCAGCGGCGGATGCCCGCGGCGAGTTCCGGGTCGCGGCAGACGACGTAGCCGAGCAGTACGTCGCCGTGGCCGGTGAGGCCCTTGGTGCCGCTGGCGACGGAGAAGTCGGCGCCGAGTTCGAGGGGGCGCTGGCCGAGCGGGGTGGCGAGCGTGTTGTCGACGGCGACCAGCGTCCCGCCGGCGTGCGCCGCGTCCACGAGGCGGCGTACGTCGCACACGTCGAGCCCGGGGTTGGACGGGGTCTCGATCCACAGCAGCCGGGCCCCGTCGAGGGCTGTGAGCTGCGCGTCGTCACCGGTGGGGGCGGTGCGCACGCGGATGCCGTAGGTCTCCAACTGCTCGCGCAGCAGCGGCAGGGCCTGGTACCCGTCGGAGGGCAGGACGACGGTGTCGCCGGTGCGGGCCTGGGAGAGGAGCACGGCGGAGACGGCGGCCATGCCTGAGGCGAAGGCGATGGTGTGCACGCCGCCCTCGCCGGGGGCCTCCAGTTCCCCGATGGCCTGCTCCAGCAGGGTCCAGGTGGGGTTGGTGTCACGGCCGTAGGTGTACGGGCCTTCGACGTCGCCGGGGAGGTGGAAGTGGGCGGCGAAAACCGGCCCGGGCATGGTCGGCTCGTTCTTGACCGGGTCGGGCAAGCCGGCCCGGACGGCGCGGGTGCCGTCGCCGAGCCGGGCCGCGGATGCAGCGCCGGCGCTGTCCTGTGCGCTCATGGGGTGGGCTCCTTCACGGCTTCGCGTACGGCGTCCAGCAGGCCGGTACTTGCGGCCTCGACCAGCGCCAGGCACTCCTCGAACCCGTCGAGGGACCCGTAGTAGGGATCCGGTACGTCGCTCCGCGCGGCCGTGGCCGCGGGATCGTACGACCGCAGCAACCGGACTTTGGCGGCGTCCTGCGGAGTGGGGGCCAAGGCGCGCAGGTCCCGCAGGTGCCCGGCGTCGAGGGCGATGACGAGGTCGAGGCCGGCGAACCAGGTGGACCGGAACTGCCGGGCCCGGTGGGTCTGCTCGTACCCGGCGGCCTCCAGCACGGCGAGGGTGCGCGGATCGGCGCCGTCACCCTCGTGCCAGCCGCCGGTGCCGGCGCTGTCCACCTCGATCAGGTGGTCGAGCCCGGCCTCGGCGACACGGGCGCGGAAGACGGACTCGGCCATGGGCGAACGGCAGATGTTGCCGGTGCAGACGAAGCACACGCGGTACATGGGCGGGCGCTTCAGTTCTTGTCGGGCAGGACCATGTTCACGGCCCAGGAGACGATGGAGATGATCAGGGCGCCGATGAGCGCGGTCCAGAAGTTGTCGACGTGGAAGCTGAGGTCGAACTGCTTGGCCAGCCACGAGGTCAGCATCAGCATCAGCGCGTTCACGACGAGCGTGAACAGGCCGAGGGTGAGGATGAACAGCGGCAGGGAGAACAGCTGCACCACGGGCTTGACGATGAAGTTGACCAGGCCGAAGATCAGCGCCACCAGGATCAGGGTGAGCGTGCGGCGGCCCATGCTGCTGCCGTCGTCCAGGGTGATGCCGGCGAGGAGCCAGATGGCGACGGCCAGGGCCGCTGCGTTGGCAAGCGTCTTGACTACGAAATTCGTCATGTGTCTGATCGTGGCAGAGAAGATCCCGGTGGAACATCGGCATATCTGCTGATGGCAGCCGGACGAGAGAGCACAAGGGGCACAGCGAAGATGAAGGCCTTCCGGCTGGACGAGCTCGAAGCGGAGCGGGCCGTGAACGACGGCGCCTATCTGCAGTTCCTGCGTGAGCGGAACATGTCGGTCGGGCTGTACGCGCTCGATGCCGGTCAGAGCGACCCGCAACAGCCCCACGGGCAGGACGAGGTGTACTTCGTCGTGAGCGGCCGCGCCTCGATCACGGTGGGAGCGCAGACCACGACGGTGGCGAACGGCAGCGTGGTCTACGTCCCGGCCGGGGTCCCGCACAAGTTCCACCACATCACCGAGAACCTGAAGGTGATGGTGGTCTTCTCCCCGCCGGAGGCATGAGCGACGGCGCCCGGGTGAGGGTCGGGCCCCCGATCCCCCTAGGGGGCGGATCAGGGGACTCCGGGGGCTCGCGGCCCTCCGCCGGCGTCCGTGGCCTCCTAGCATCGAAAGCAGGAAGTCACAGACGAGGAAGAGGTTGAGGACATGGACGGCATCCGAGAGACGTTCGCAGGCATGCCTTGGTGGGTTAAGTGGGTCGCCGTTCCGCTGCTGGTGCTCTTCGTCTTCGGCGGTGTGATCACCAGCGTGCTGGCCGCGCTGATCGGAATCGTCTTCAAGGTGCTGCTCTTCGCCGCCCTGGTCGGCGGTCTGGTCTTCCTCGTGAAGAAGTTCAGCGGCAGGAGCTCGAAGTCCTCTTCCGGCGAGTGGTAGAACGGCGCAAGCCGGCCGGTGATCGGATTAACCCAGGTGAGGGAACGTGACACGCCAAACCGCTCACACTGCGGGAATCGGCGGATAGAGTGGCAATCTGTGCCGCCACCTGGGTACCGAAAGCCGGTAACGCCGCCCTGACCTGCGGTGATGTACAGCAATTCACCGAGCATGACCCCCAGGAGCCACGGCACGCGCGGGGGCGGCCCCCGCAGGGCGGGCCCCCACGGCCTGCCGCCACGCCTGGGGGTGAGCTTTGTCTCCCGTTCACAATGCCGGTGTGCCGACTCTGATCGGTTCGGTGCAAAGGGCGCTGAGGCTGCTCGAAGCGGCGGGTTCCCACAGCGAGGGAGCTCCTGCGAAGCAACTGGCGCGCGAGGCCGGGCTCCCGCTTCCCACCGCGTACCACCTGTTGCGCACCCTGACCCACGAGGGTTACCTGCGCCGGGAGAGCGGTGTGTTCGTCCTGGGCGACGCTGCGGGGCGGCTGGCCGGTGGCGGGCTCCAGCAGAAACGTCGCGGCATGATCCTCGACTCCCTCGCGCACTTCCGCGACGCGGTCGGGGCGCCCGTCTACTTCGCGGTCTACCGCGAGGGTGAGATCGAGGTCGTGGGCGTATCGGACACCCCGGCACACCCGGCCTGCGAAGAGTCGGCTGATTTCCGTGCGACCGGTCACGCGCACGCCGTCGGGCAGTGCCTGCTGGGTCAGCTCGACGAGAAGACGCGCAAGGACCACTTCGACCGGCACCCCGTCGAGGCGGTCACCCCGTACACAGTGGCCGATATGCGGACCCTGGAGGAGCGCATCGGAGCGATGGGCCGGATGCAGCCGGTTACGGAGCGTCAGGAGTATGCGTTGGGCACGGTGTGTGCGGCAATTCCGATCACCGCCGGCGATATCGCCGCAACCATGGCGATTTCCCTTCCCCTGCACCAAGAAGACCGATTGCTCTATGCGGTCGATCGGCTACGGAGTGAAGTAGGCGCGCTGTTGAGCACCCTCTCGTTCTCTATCAGTATCTGAAAACTCACTCCTTGTGATCTGCTGGCGCTTCCACCACTCTTGTCAAGAGGGCCCTGGGGGATCATTCCTGGCCACTTCCACAACAGCGGGGTACGCATGCGCGAGTCGGTACAGGCAGAGGTCATGATGAGCTTCCTCGTTTCCGAGGAGCTCTCGTTCCGGATCCCGGTGGAGCTCCGGTACGACGCTCGTGACCCCTACGCAATCCGCCTGACCTTCCACTTGCCCGGAGATGCGCCCGTGACATGGGCGTTCGGACGGGAACTACTGCTGGACGGCATCAACAAGCCGTGCGGTGACGGCGATGTGCACATCGCCCCCACCGATCCGGATGAGCTGTCGGACGTCCACATTCGGCTCCAGGTCGGGGCCGACCGGGCACTGTTCCGTGCCAGCGCGGCGCCGCTCGTCGCGTTCCTCGACCGTACCGATCGACTGGTTCCGCTCGGTCAGGAACGAAACCTGGGCGACTTCGAGGAGAACCTGGACGAGGAGCTCGGCAAGATCCTGGCCGCGTCCCGGCAGAACGAGCAGAACGCGGGCTGACCGCCGGACGCACCCCACACCGGCTCAGCGTGCCGACGCGCTGAACGCACCGACTTGCCGCTCCCGCATGACAGGCGGTGCGTACGGCCTGACCAGCCGTGCCGCCGGTCCACGCAGCGGGAACCACCTCATTCAGCGCTTGCGACGCCGGCCCCGGCCGCCGCGGGCCGGCCCCGAAGTCGCCGCGCCACCCGGGGATCCCGGTCGGTCGGCAGAAACCACCAGTGCGGCCAGCGCCGTTGTCACCGGTACCGAGGCCACCAGTCCGATCGAGCCCACGAGCGTTCGTACGATCTCCTCGGCAACCAACTCGCTGTTGGCCACGGAACCCATGCTGCTGTTCGCGATCGAGAAGAGCAGCAGCAGCGGCAGCGCGGCACCCGCGTAGGCCAGAACCAGGGTGTTGACCACCGAGGCGATGTGGTCCCGCCCGATCCGGATGGCCGCCCGGTACAAACCACGGGGGCCCATCGCCGGGTCGGCCTGGTGGAGTTCCCAGACCGCCGAGGTCTGGGTGACCGTCACGTCATCGAGCACGCCCAGCGATCCGATGATCACTCCCGCGAGCAGCAAACCGCTCATGTCGATGCTCGGGTAGAGCCCGTGGATCAGCCCGGTGTTGTCGTCGGTGTTGCCGCTGAGGAACGCCCAGTCGATGAACAGCGAACCCAGCAGGCCGATCAGCAACAGCGAGACGAGCGTGCCCAGGACGGCGACCGACGTACGCGCCGTGAGCCCGTGGCACATGTAGAGCGCGATCAGCATGATGGCGCTGGCCCCGACGACCGCGACGACCAGCGGGTTCGAGCCCTGCAGGATCGCCGGGAGGATGAAGAGGGTCAGCACGGCGAAGCTGACGACGAGCGCGATGAGTGCGAACAGCCCGCGCATCCGGCCGACCAGGACGACGGCCACGGCGAAGATGCCGGCCAACAGCGCCATCGGGAGCTTGCGGTTCACGTCGATCACGGAGTACTGGAGGTCCCGGGGGGCGTCCGGCGCGTACGCGACCACCACTTCCTGACCGTCCTTCAACTGCCGTGGCGCGCCCGGCTGGACGATCTCCACGAAAGTGCGGCCCTCGTCCGGTCCGGTGGCGACCTCGACGGTGGCCTTCTTGCACTCGCCGGTCTGCGCGGCCTGCGCCTCGCGCCCCTCGGGCGTGGAGGTGTCGCCGGTGGGCGGTACCTGCGAGGCGTTGACCGATTTGCAGTCGACCTGCGCCAGCGAGACGACCTTGCCCTGCTGGGTCTGGCGGTCGAAGCCCACGCCGGAGCGCTCGTGGGCGGGGGCGCCGCCCGGCCAGAGCACCACCATGCCGATGAAGACGGCGGCGGTGAAGGGGATCAGCACGGCCGCGATGACCTTGCGCAGGTGCTTCGAGACCGGGGCCGCCGGGCCGTGGCCGTGGGAATGTCCGTGCGCGTGCCCGGGGCCCGCATGCGCATGGTCGGCGTGACCTGGATGAGCCGTGGGGTCAGTGGGCTCGGTGGGGGTCTGAGGCAAGGACGTCACCAGCAGATCATCGCAACAGATGAGGGGGCCCACTGTTCAGCACGCCACACATGACGCTAGCGTGGGGGCACCTTTGCACAACGCGGGAGCTCGGAGCACCGGGCTGAGAGGGCGCTGATCACCGTACGCGCGGGAAATGCGTACGGGAAGAGGCTGCGTCGACCGCCGAACCTGTTACCGGGTAATGCCGGCGTAGGGAGATCAGGTCTCATGACCATTCAGGACGCACGCACGCCTGCCGTCAGCCAGGACGCCGACGGCCAGACCGAGCGCCAGCCCGGCTGGCACAAGGGATACCTGGCGGGCTCCCGCCCGGACATCCGGGTGCCGGTCCGCCAGGTCCACCTCACCAACGGCAAGGACGTCACGCTCTACGACACGTCCGGGCCGTACACCGATCCGCAGATCGAGACCGACGTCCGCCGGGGCCTGGCGCCCCTGCGCGAGAACTGGATCATCGGCCGCGGCGACACCGAGGAGTACGCGGGCCGCCCCGTGCGCCCCGAGGACGACGGCATCAAGCACACCTCGCCCCGCGGTGGCCTCAAGAACCTCGACGCGGTCTTCCCGGGCCGCCCGCGCCAGCCCCGCCGGGGCCGTGGCGGCGCCGCCGTCACGCAGCTCGCGTACGCCCGCCGGGGCGAGATCACCCCGGAGATGGAGTACGTCGCCATCCGCGAGAACGTCTCCCCCGAGGTCGTCCGCGAGGAGATCGCCGCAGGCCGCGCGGTGCTTCCCGCGAACGTGAACCACCCGGAGATCGAGCCGATGATCATCGGCAAGCGCTTCCTGGTGAAGGTCAACGCCAACATCGGCAACTCCGCGGTCACCTCCTCGATCGAGGAGGAGGTCGACAAGATGACGTGGGCGACCAAGTGGGGCGCCGACACGGTCATGGACCTCTCGACCGGCCGCAACATCCACACCACCCGCGAGTGGGTGCTGCGCAACTCGCCCGTGCCGATCGGCACCGTGCCGCTCTACCAGGCGCTGGAGAAGGTCGACGGCCGGGCCGAGGACCTGACCTGGGAGATCTACAAGGACACGGTCATCGAGCAGGCCGAGCAGGGCGTCGACTACATGACGGTCCACGCCGGCGTGCTGCTCCCGTACGTGCCGCTGACGGCCCGCCGCAAGACCGGGATCGTCTCGCGCGGCGGCTCGATCATGGCCGCGTGGTGCCTGGCGCACCACAAGGAGAACTTCCTCTACACGAACTTCGAGGAGCTCTGCGAGATCCTCGCGGCGTACGACGTCACGTACTCGCTCGGTGACGGCCTGCGCCCCGGCTCCATCGCGGACGCCAACGACGCCGCGCAGTTCGCCGAGCTGAAGACGCTGGGCGAGCTCAACACGATCGCCAAGCGCCACAACGTGCAGACGATGATCGAGGGCCCGGGCCACGTCCCGATGCACAAGATCAAGGAGAACATCGACCTCCAGCAGGAGATCTGCGAGGAGGCGCCGTTCTACACGCTCGGCCCGCTGACCACGGACGTCGCGCCCGCCTACGACCACATCACCTCGGGCATCGGCGCCGCGATGATCGCCTGGTGGGGCACCGCGATGCTCTGCTACGTCACGCCCAAGGAGCACCTGGGCCTGCCGAACCGCGACGACGTGAAGACCGGCGTCATCACGTACAAGATCGCCGCGCACGCCGCAGACCTGGCCAAGGGCCACCCGGGCGCCCAGGAGTGGGACGACGCGCTGTCGGACGCGCGGTTCGAGTTCCGCTGGGAGGACCAGTTCAACCTGGCCCTCGACCCGGACACGGCCCGCGCGTTCCACGACGAGACGCTCCCGGCCGAGCCGGCCAAGACCGCGCACTTCTGCTCCATGTGCGGGCCGAAGTTCTGCTCGATGAAGATTTCCCAGGACATCCGTCGTGAGCACGGCGGAGACCTGAAGGCCGAGGAGATCCAGGCGGGCATGGCGGAGAAGTCCGCCGAGTTCGCCGCCGCCGGCAACCGGGTCTACCTCCCGCTCGCCGACTGATCGCGGACGGCTTTCAGTGAGCGGTGGCGGCCCGGCGGGGCCGCCAC
>NZ_JBHWVJ010000123.1:0-18328 GCF_042736725.1 Streptomyces sp. NPDC060028
CGACTGCCCCCTGCCCAGGGCAACTCAAAGATCATTTACGGGACAACCCTTAGGCATGACGGCTGCCGTGCGCGACAGGGGACTGCGGCCGTCGTCTGCCCAGCTTGTCCGTGCAGATGTGCCGGCACGCGATGATCACCGACGGCAACGTCCTGGCCGGCCCCGCCTACGGAACGGCGCTGCTGTGCCGGCGCCTCGGCGAGAAGTCCGTCACCAGCGTGGACGTGGACCCGTACCTGGTCGACGCCGCCGGGCGGATCCAGGACCGTATCGGCCTCGACCCGACCATGGCCCTGCACGCCGACGGATCGCAGGCGGAAACCAGCCGTCCTGACGGAACGTCACTGGCGCCATGGCTCGGGGTCGGGCCGGCCGGGAGGGTCGGGGTTTCCGAGGGACAGGCACCACGGACATCCGTGGGGGCCGCTCGCGGTGCTCGCTTGATGAGGCAAGGGCAGGGGGAAGCCTGCCCTGTATTCGTCCTGGAGCACCGGTATCGATCCCTCTTCCTTCCGGGGCGGAGTGATTGCGCCGGCCATGCCTGCTTCAGCGAGGCGGCCTGTCACCCGCATCAGCGCCGCCCGCACCCTGCTCGCCGCCCGTACTGCCGCCGGCCAGACACGGCGCCGGGCAGCCGACCATGAGCCGCGATCGGATAGGCCACCACAGGGGCCGTGCTCGCGTCCCTTCACGAATGAGTTGCTCCTTGGTCACACAAACAAGAATAGGTGAATGATACTTTTTACTTTGGATACTTGTGACCATTTCCGCCGACGCTTAGTACAGAGGTGCGTCGAACAGGAATTAACACGGACTGCTGCCCATTCAGGGCAGTCCGCCATGGTGCGAGATCCGGCAATGTACAGATTGCCGGGGTTTTTGCGCGACCGGCTATGTATGTATTGCCGGGGTTTTCAAGGGATTCAGCGATGTCGACCGCCCTTGGGATCGGGTGTGCGACGTGCTTGTGTAAGAAATTACGTGCTATTGCGGCCGAGATCTTGGGCGCATCGCTATAGGGCGGTGGCGGGGACCGCATCGCGAGCCAGGGCCTGCGTCACTCGGGCGCCGACATCACGCGTCTTGCCGAGCAGCCCAGGGACGAGGCGTGCGAGCTGCGGTCATTCAGGGGGTGGAGTCGGCCGGGGACGTGAAGGGGCAAGGGTCGTAGATGTCTCGGGTGAAGGGTGGCCAATACGGCTGATGGACGACCCGGAGCGGCTCCCCAACCGGGCAGGCGGGGACGCCGGCGGGCTCCTCTACCGGTGCCGCAGGCTGCCGGCGAGACAGCCGCACGGCGTCTCCATGGCAGGACAGGACGTGCTTGAAGCGTTGTTGGCGCCTCAGTTCAAGGGCGTCCACGCGCCACAGACGGCCAGTCCCTGAGGAGGTCAACGCGGTGCAACCTGAGCCCAGTGCGGCGGAGATCAGCACGATCCACAGGAGGACATGTCCCACAGCTGGTCCTTTCGAAGGCCGATTCCCAAGGGGGCGCACACGATCGGGGCCCCCGTCGATCGTCCGGCATAACGCAGAGGCATATGCAGAGTTGCGCCCTCCCCTCTGATTGCAGCCATGCGCAGCAATCCGCCAGTCTTGGCATCTCAGTCTTTTTACTGATGATCAGTCGACGGGAACAGGGGCCACGAACCGAGGATCGGCCTGCCCTGTGGGGTTGTGGCCGTCTGATGCGAGGGAAGCGGCATGGAGGAATGAAGATATGGATAGTCGCCCGCATGTGCAGGCGCATCCGGCCATGCAATGGGGCATCAGACGGGCGCGCGGCGCGCAGCAGAGCGGTCGTGGGCCTGCATCGGCCCGACGCTCATCGTCTCCCTGAGCTGCGGATTAACGGTGGGGCAGGAGTGGCTGCTGCACTCTTGTTGTGTTTGAAGAACCGACAAGAGCCAGTGTCAACGCTTATTCATCCGCCACCATCACCCGGATGGCGCATACCCTGACCAACATCGTTAGCGTTTATGGAATATGACAACAGCAAAGCCCCCCTTCTTCTTCCGCAGGCCTCCAGAAGAAGACGGACGGGGAGGCAGTTTTCGCGCCGGGGCTACCCGGTTCGGAAAGTGGACTTTCACTCCAGGATCAACCGGCTGTGGCGAGGTCAGGAACGCAACGCTGGAAGACGAGAGCCTGGAAATCGATCTGAGTTACTCGTCCTCGGTCTTGGAGGACTTCCTCCATGCGATGAGGATGATCCAGGTCGAGTTCGACCGGAGGTCGGGGAGCACCGCACCGTCCATGAACATCGTCGAGCGCTCGGGCGGCAGTTCCCGTGTATGAGACGTACGGATACCCGGACCTCCACGGCCCCCACCCCCAGGCGGACCCCACCGAGTTCTGGCGCCAGCCAGACCCCGGGGAGCCGCTCGGCGGGTCCGGTGAGGTGCATCGGCCGTGGGATCCGGTAGAAGAGCTCGCGAACCTGCTCCAGGAGAGCCCAGCACCCGGCCCGCCGGAGCCCTACATCAACGTCGGCTACGACGACAGCGGTGACACCGTCAGCGCCATCGGCCTCGGCCTCGTCGCAGGGCTGAAGCAGACCCCTGCCGAGCGGCCGCCCAGACAAGCCCCCGGCGGGCACCGCCGGAACGCGTCGAAGACTCCGGTGGCAACTCTCCTACATACGGGCAGCCTGTTCACCGCCGTGCTGGTCGCCGTCATCGCCGCTGTGGTGAGCATCCTCAGTGGGCTGGTCATCTGCGACGCCCTGCGCCACAGCGCCGGACTCCACACGGCCGGCGAGGTGGTGAGCTGGTGGCCCCTGCTGATCTACGGACCTTGGATGGT
This sequence comes from Streptomyces sp. NPDC060028, assembly GCF_042736725.1. Lineage (NCBI taxonomy): Bacteria > Bacillati > Actinomycetota > Actinomycetes > Kitasatosporales > Streptomycetaceae > Streptomyces > Streptomyces sp. NPDC060028. The sequence goes on from NZ_JBHWVJ010000123.1 coordinate 2,806, forward strand.
CGCCTCCCTGTCCATCCTCAGGTCCGCGCTGCACCAGCGCCGCGCGCTTCATTCCTGGTCGATGGTTCTGCTGTTCTCCACCCTGGCGACGCTTCTGTGCGTAGCCCAGGCACCCAGAACGCTCGTCGCCGAGACGTCGTCCGCGCTTCCCGCCGTCGCGGCGCTGGCCTGCTTCCAGCAGCTGGTCCGCCAGATCACGCTCACGCGGCCACCCCGCCAAACCGCTCCACGACACCGGAACCCGCCCCCCTCCCCACTGGGGACTGGGCAGACGGCCACGGCCCAGCGCAGCCCGGACGGTGTCCGTCCCGGCTACTCCGTGGCAGACAGAAGGGCTGTCCGCCCTCCGTCCAACGGTCGCAGATTCGGGTACGGCACATGACGGTCGTACGCGTGCGGATGAGGTGTTGATGCTGAATACGGGGAGCCGGCAGTGGGATCCCGCGCAATGCCGGCGGGAACGGCGCCGGCGGACCACGACGTTGGAAGGTCGAGCGTCCCGTGCGCGGCGACTGCGAAGAGCGGAGACGGTGACATCCGCTAACTGCCTGGACAACCCGATCCTTCCCACGCATCAAAAGGGCGCTCGCCTGCACCTTAGAAACGAAGATCGAAACCGATAGTCACGGCCGTGCGCAGACTCAGCCTCGACGGTGTATGCCCAGGCCCGGGGCCGTTCACCGGGCTGTAGCTCCAGCCGTACCTCGCACCCCGGGCATCCGGTTGCCGCGGCACATCCGAGCGACGCGTCGTTTCGGCATGGCCGTGCCCCCTCGGTATCTGCGGCGAACGCGACGGCCAAGTGATCAGCCCCGCGGCGCCCATGGGATCCGTGTGCCCAGGGGCGGCGCGCCGGGCTGGGGCCACACCTCGATGCACCGAACCGAACGAATCCATGACGCGCTCCGGCGCCTCACCTCCCACGCCTCATACGAAAGGCAAGAAGCATGGCGTACGAATTGACCCACGCCGAGCGGATCCACTACAAGCAGCGCCAGGACGCCGCCTACCAGGACGGCGAAGACGCCGTCATCAATCTCCAGGCGGCGCTCGCGCTCGCCGGCCTGACCCTTCCCTCCCTGTGCAACGACGGGCCGGTGGCCAGCCACGGTTTCGTCCGGCTCGGAGGATGCAACGCGGCCTTCGCCAACCGGCTCGCCGAAGTCATCGCCGCAGGTGCCGACGCTCTGCAGTTCAACGGTGAAAAGTCGGCACGGTGGAACAGCCTCAGTGAGCGCTAGCGCGAACATGGGCGGAGTCGAGGACCGCTCGGGAGAGATCGAGGAGGCCCGCGTCGTCGAGCCGGTGCCGGGTCTCCTCGTGTAGCCGGCCCCAGACCCCGGCCGGTGACCAGATCAGGAACCGGCGGTGCGCTGTCGGCTTCGACATCCCAGAGCAGGGTGGCAGACCCCGCCAGGCGCACCCGCTGACCAGCACATAGACGTCGCGGCGAACACCGTCTCATCAGGCGTGTCCTGTGTTCCACCACCCTGCGGCCGCACTCTCGACGGAGGGACCAGCGGCTCCGCGATCTCCCTCAAGCCGTTCGGGACAATCCAACTCCGCGTACCCCGCCCCCATACCGAGCCCAACGGCGCCTCACCACGTGGGGGAGTGGGCGCTGGGGATGGATCGTTCCGGACGGGCTGTGGGAGTTGGCGAGGCCATTGCTGCCGCCCTGCGCGGGTGCGCCCGCAGGGCGGCGGGGTCGCGAACATCGATGAGAGGCGGTTTTCGCCGCGATCATCTATGTGCTGGTCAGCGGCTGCGCCTGGCGGGCTCTACCGCCCTGCTCTGGATGTCGAAGCCGACAGCCCACCGCCGGTTCCTGATCTGCTCACCAGCCGGGGTGTGGGGCCGGCTGCACCAGAAGGTTCTGCAGCTCCTGGACGAAAAAGGTCTGGTGGACTTGTCCCGTGCGGTCCTCGACTCGGCTCGCGTCCGCGCTGAAGAGGGGGCGAACTTGCAGGTCCGAGTCCCGTGGACCGGGGTAAGCCCGGTTCCAAGATGTACGTCCTGTCCGACGCGGACGGACTGCCCCTACGCGTCGGGCTCTCCGCGGCCGACCCCACCCCCGCGTCATGACTCGTCTCGGACGGCTGTCCGACTTCCGGATGATCGAATCGGGAGCAAAGTATGACATAGCAAGCATCCTGGGGCAGACAGAATGGCTTCAGTGGAGGTTGCCCGACCGGCGAACTCCGAGAATCCCCACCACGAGGAAAGTGCGATGAACCCGCAGCTTGCACACGAGATGACACTTGCCGCCACGAGCGAGAGCGCGATCAGCATCGCCCTCGTGGGTGTGGTCGCGGCCGCTGGCATCGCCTACGTGGCGTTCTTCGTCGCGGCTCTGGTCAGCATCGCCAGGTCTGGCCTCACCGGAGGGATGAAGCTGGGCTGGATCGTTTTCGCCTTCGTGGCTCCCTTCCTCGGAAGCCTGCTCTGGTTCCTCGTCGGCCGCCGCGACTCCCAGCGCCCGCTGGGCACCGCCTGATCCCGAGAGCGCCCACACGGCGCACACGCCTTCGGCATGCCGTTTAACCAGTTCGTCGGGGTTTGGTGGCGACCTTGTGGTGGGCGGGTCGGGTGGAGTACTCGCCAGTCGCGAGGACACGTCCGACTTCGTACAGGTGGCAGGCCGCCGGTTCTTCCACGCCCGCGGGTAGCCGCCCGGGCCCCCGCGTCCACCCGCAGGGAGCTGTTTGCCGCCCTGTCAGTAGGCGGGGGCAGAGACCGGTGTGCGCCACGGCGAGGATCTTTGGGCTGTTCATTCGTCTCTGCGGGCTCATCCGCCATGGGCATGGAGCAGTGGAAGAGGGTGAGGGGCATGCCGATCTCACCGGGTTCATCCCCGCGGGTGCGGGGAGCAGTGCGCCTGGCTCCTGACCGCGGCCACGATCGCGGGGTCATCCCTGCGGGTGCGGGGAGCAGACTTGCTGAGCTGCAACGTTACGTGTGAAGTGAGCGGTTCCCGAGCGCTTTCGCGAGATCGGGCACTGCGGAAATCGCGAACTGGCGACTGAAGGGTGTCCCGTAACGGCGGGGCGCAAGTGAGGTGATCTCTCATGCCGTCAGTGTGCTCGCGACCACTGACAACGCCCGCGGCGGCCCGGTAAGGCCCTTCTGGACCTGCCCCGGGCGGGCGGCGACCACCGGCGGGTGCTGGCTGTGCTGAGATTCCCGGAAGGAAACGGCTGACCCCGGGCGCTCGCCGAGGGCCCGGCCGGCGCCGGGGCGGCGAAAAGGGTGGTGCGCGGAGCCGACGGGACCGGGTAACGTCTTTGTCATGTTCTTCCAGACGCCGATTTACGAGTGAGAGCGTGATGGGCCCCTGCTGACGTCCTTCGACGTCGCCGCCCGTCCCCCACCGATGAATCCGTAGATCACTTCACATCATGACCGGGAGAACCCGTGACCGTAAGCAAGAACATCAACAACCCCGTGGGCATGGGCGGCGGCCAGCGCAAGAAGCTGTCCCGCGCCGAACGGCAGAACAACGGTCCGCACCGCAACCTCGACCGCCAGGGTGCAGCCGACCAGAAGGCGGAGCTGGTGCGCAAGATGCGCGAGAAGGCAGGCGCAGCTGAGGGCGCCGGGCAGGCGGGCGACGACACCGCACAGAGCTGACGCACCGCCGCCGCAGGGCGGCACTGCACGGGGCAGGGCCCGGACCGCGACGCGCGGTCCGGGCCCTGCTGCCGTATCGGGGCCCTGCTGCCGTACCGGGCGCGGCCGGTCCCGCTCGGCTCTCAGCCGACCACCCGAGTCTCAGCCCACCACCCGGGGCAGCCGCAGATTCGGCAGCCCCGTCACCGCCACCACCCCGAGCCGCACCAGCATGCCGGGCATTGACATTGCGTCAGCGCAGGTAGGACACCGCGGGGCCCCGGGTCCGGGTCCGGGTGCTGCGGCTGGGGTGGGGGAGTAGGCATGGACCACCGCCCCGCACGGCGACGCGGTGGTCCACCCAGAGCCCCGTGGCGCCGCACCCGTCGGCTCACCCATGTCGGTCGCATGATCAAGCAGCCGCTGGAGCGCCTTGGTCACTGTCCTGCGCGGCGAGTCGATAATCGCCTCGTGGACACCGACGACGCCTACCTTGCCCGAGGCCGTGCGTGCTACGCCGCCGAGGCCTGGCTCGAGGCCTTCGAGAGCCTGAGTGCCGCCGACGGAGCCACACCGGTGGGGCCCGAGGACTTGGAGCTGCTGGCCAGATCCGCCTACATGCTCGGGCGCGACGAGGCGTACGCGGCCGGGCTGGAGCGCGCTCATGCGATGTGGCTGGACGCCGGCGATGTGCCCCGCGCCGTCCGCTGTGCGTTCTGGATCGGCCACAGCATGCTGTTTCGGGGCCACCAGGTCCGGGCGAGCGGCTGGTTCTCCCTGGGTGAGCGCCTCCTGGGGGCCGACGGGCGGGATTGCGTCGAACGCGGGTATCTGCTCATCCCCTTGTGGCTGAGCCAGATGGGCGGTGGCGACTGGCAGTCCGGCCACGCGACGGCAGCCGAGGCTGCGGAGGTCGGCGAGCGGTTCGGCGACGCGGACCTGGTGTGGCTGGCCCGCGACGAGCAGGGCCGGGCCTTGGTGAACCTGGGTCGCGTGCACGAGGGCCTGCGCCTGGTGGACGAGACGCTGGTGATCGTCGAGTCCGGTGCGCTTTCGCCGATCGTCAGCGGCATCGTCTACTGCAACACCATCGCCTTCTGCCGCGACCTGTACGCCCTGCGCCACGAGCGGGAGTGGACGGACGCTCTGACCCGGTGGTGCGACCGTCAGCCGCAGATGGTCGCGCACAACGGTCTGTGCCTGGTGCATCGGGCCGAAGTGCTGCAGTACGGCGGCGCCTGGCCCGCCGCACTGGAGGAGGCCCGCCAAGCCTCCGAACGCTTCACCCAGGGTGTGTTGAACCAGATCGCCTGCGGCCAGGCGTTCTACCGGCAGGGCGAGATCCACCGGTTGCAGGGCCGGGCGGCCGAGGCCGAGGACGCCTACCGCGAGGCCAACCGCTGTGGGTTCGAGCCCCAGCCCGGCTTCGCGCTGCTGCGCCTGGCCCAGGGCAACGCCGAGGCCGCGGCGGCGACGATCCGGCGTGCCGTCGCCGAGCACACCCGCGAGCTGGAGCGAGCGGCCCTCCTTGCGGCGTACGTCGAGATCATGCTGGCCGGGGGCGACGCCGGCGACGCGGCCGCGGCCGCCGATCAGCTTTCGGCGATCGCGGAGCACCAGGACAGCGACGCGCTGCGCGCGACGGCTGCGTACGGTCTTGCCTCCGTGGCGTTGGCCGCGGGTGACAGCGCCGCCGGTCTCGCCGCGGCGCGGCGCGCGGAGCACGCGTGGCAGGACCTCGAAGCGCCGTACGAAGCCGCCCGGGCGCGCGTTCTTGTGGCCCTCGCCTGCCGCTCACTCGGTGACGACGACACCGCCGACCTGGAGCTCCATACGGCTCGCGCGGTGTTCGAGGAGCTTGAGGCCGGGCCGGACCTCGCTCAGGTCGTTTTCCTCGCCGGCAGCGGGCCGGGCATGGACACCCACGGTCTCTCGGAACGCGAGTTGGCGGTGCTCCGCCAGGTCGTCGGCGGCGCGAGCAACCGGCAGATCGCCGCCGCCCTGGTGATCAGCGAGCACACCGTCGCCCGGCACCTGCAGAACATCTTCGGCAAATTGGGTGTCTCCTCACGGACGGCGGCGAGCACCTTCGCGCTGGAGCACGGCCTCGTCCGGTCGCCTGGTCAGCAATGACCATCGCGGGCCGCCCCGGTTTGGTGAATCTGAGCGATGCAGCGCTCACCTCCGCATGCCTAGCGTCGAATCGTCCGAACGACACCGCATCGAGCGAGGAGGACGACATGTACGCCGTGGCCCAGCACAAGATCTTGAACCCGGAGACCGCATTTCCTCGCGGCCAGGTCCTGATGGCCGGCACCGGGGCGCCCGACGGCACCCGTGTGCTGCAGTTCTACCCGCACGTCGACGGATCCGTCGTGACATGCCTGTGGGAGACGAAGTCCCTCGGGGACCTCCAGCGCTTCGTCGACACGACTCTCGGGGACTCGAGCATCAACGTCTGCTACGAGGTCGACTCGGAGAACGCATTCGCCGACCGCCCACTCGGCCTGAAGCAGTCGCCGGCTCCTGTCACCTACTAGTCAGCGCGACAAGGGCGCAGGCGGCGGAGGCCGAGGCCGATGCTGGGTCGGGAGTGCGTCGGCGTACTCACGAGGTGGTTCTCGCGTCGGCCGCCCGGCCTACACCCGGATCGCCGCATTGCGCAGGTCGCCTTAGATTCGCCGAGGGTGCGGATTCTCCTCCTCCTTTCGCCGAAAGGTCTGCCTGCATGATTCGCGGTTGGTTCACATCCGTCCTGGGCGCGCTCCTGCTGCTGCTCGCACCCGGGTCACTCGCCCCGGCCGCGGCCGCCGCCCAGCCCCCGGCCTCTTTGCGGGTCATGACCCGCAACCTCTACCTGGGTGCCGACCTCGCACCCGTGCTCGCCGCCACCAGCCCCCAGGCGCTCGTCGCCGCGGTGACGGCGGCGTACGCGAACGTCCAGGCGACGAACTTTCCCGAGCGCGCCGAGACGCTGGCCGATGAGATCGCCGACAGCGACCCCCATCTCGTGGGCCTGCAGGAAGCCGTGCTGTGGCGCAGCCAGACCCCCGCCGGCCCGGGCAGTGCCACGCACGTCGAGTACGACTTCCTGCAGATCCTTCTCGACAGGCTTTCCGCCCGGGGCAAGCACTACGCGGCCGTGGCCACCGTCACCGTCGGCAGCGACTTCGAGGCCCCGCGGTCCACGCCCGCTGGCCTCCAGGACATCCGCCTCACCGACCGCGACGTACTTCTGGCCCGCACCGACCTGGCTGCGCATGCCTTCTCCGTGTCCAATGCGCAGGCGGCGACGTTCCAGAACTACGTGCCCATCTGCCGCCCGCTGCTCGGCTGCCCGCCCAATGCCCCCCTCCAGGTCCGACGCGGCTGGGTCGCTGCCGACGCCACCGTGCGCGGCCGCACTACCCGGGTGGTCACCACCCATCTGGAACCCGCCTCTCCCACCGTTCAGGAAGCGCAAGCCGACGAACTGCTCGCCGGCCCGCTGAAGACCAAGCTGCCCACCGTGCTGCTCGGTGACCTCAACTCGGCCGCCGGGGGAGTCGGCGCCCAGCCGGGGTCGACCGACACCCAGACCCACAACAAGCTGCTGGCCGCTGGCTTCACCGACGCCTGGACCGCCACCCGCCCCCGCAACCCGGGCTTCACCTGCTGCCAGGCCCCCGACCTGCGCAATCCCACCTCCAGCCTCACCCAGCGCATCGACTACGTGCTCTTTCGCGGCAAGGTGAGCGCACTGACGAGCAACCGGGTGGGCCACACCCAGGCGGACCGCACCCCCTCAGGCCTGTGGCCCTCCGACCACGCCGGCGTCAGCAGCGTGCTCCAACTGCGCTGAGTGACGGCCGCGCCACCTGGGCGAATTCGAGGAGCCGTCGCAACACGTGGTCGGTTGTTGAGGCCGAAAGCAACTTAGACGGACGCTCGGTGCGGGGTTTCCCCGCCGAGCGTCTCGCCCTGTTTCCGAAGCGCGGCACCGGTACACCGCCGCCGACGGCCGGCGCAGCGAACGCACGCTGCACCCGCACGGGGTCGTTGCCCACTCGGGCCGGTGGTACGTCACGGCTGCGGATCTCACGGCCGGCGAGGACGGGACGTTTCGGCTGGATCGCATCACCGGGGTGAGGACCCTGCCCGGCTCGTTCGAACCACCCGCCAGACTCGACCCGGCGAAGCGCGTACTGACCGGGCTCGCCACAGCTCCGTACCGGCATGAGGTAACTGTGCGGATCCAGGGGACGGCCGAGCAGATCCACACCCGACTTCCCGCCGGCGTCGCGATCGTGGAAGAACTCTCTTGCCCGAGCAGTGCAGATCCGGAGCCCGAGCGCTGGTCCCGCGTCGAACTGCGGGTGGACCGGCTCGACTGGCTGCCTGCTGTCCTCGCCTCGCTGGACCTGCCCTTCGTCATCGAACGCCCAGATGAGCTCCGCGGCCTCGTCGAAGCTCTCGCCGAACGGCTCACGAACTCTGCCCGGCGAAGCCCACCTCACGAATGACGGATCGGAGCAGCCCTTCCCCTCCCCCCCCCGTGCTGGTCAGCCCGGTGCCCCTCGGGTACGAGACGTGGCCTGTTCGGCGCCGTCGAAGCCGCACCGCGGGACGGGTTCAAGCGATCAGGTTCGGCGACGGAGCTTCATGATGATGTCGTCGAAGTCAGGGAACTCTTGTGTAGCCTCCTCGATCACGGTGGCCGCCGACGCGCGGTGGTCTGGTGCGAACCGCTCTGCGATGGCCTTCAGCTCACGGTTGGGGTGTGGGATCCAGTCGGGCTCGGGATCGTATGAGGTGGCGGCTTCCCATGGGCCGAAGCCGTCGGACAGGAGCCACAGGAAGGCCCACAGGTTGCGGGCGACGACGCCGGTCTCTCCTTCGGACCCGAGGAAGATGACGGGCTGCTCGACCAGTGGCTGGCCTGAGCGGATCAGCCAAAGGCAGGCGGATCCGCCAGTGCCGTCCTGGCCGAACACGCGGAGAGCGCCGCCGCGCCGCTCGCTGTTGCCGGTCCATGCTCGGAACCAGTCGGCGGTCTCATCGGCGGTGAGGAAGGCTTCGTAGGGTTCGAAGTCGATACCGTCTTGACCGATGCAGCCGAGTCGGACCGCCATGGCGGCAGCAAGTGCGGGAGGGAAGGGGCGGTCTTCGTTCGGCGTCACGCGAACAGATTAGCGACTGCTCGGATCTCGCTGGCACAGCTCTAGGAAGCTCCGGACCTGGGCCAGTTCGGATGAGACGCCATTCGGTATCCACTCGCTCGGGACCAGGCAGACCGACCGAGATCCGCAGCATCCGTGCGTCTCAACTGACCTGGTCGCCTCAGACGACAGGTTTTGGCTGGGGTCAGATCATTTGCGACGGGACACCGTCAGTCCAGACGTCGAACGGGCCGGGCAGGCCGGGTGCAGCGGCGCCGAGCTGGAGGGCCTCGCCATTGAGCGCGGGCACCGTGCGCCCCGTACGGAAACGGACGCAAAGCCCTACCAGTCAGAGCAAGAACGTGCGACGCCTTCCCGCATTGGCTGCACTCCTCCAATCACCACCGCGGACACACCGCGCTGCTCGCTTCAGTGCGTCAGCGCGCCCCAGGTCTGGGGGCCGACGACGCCGTCGACCGCTATGTGGAGGCGGCCCTGGAACTCGCGGACGTGCCTCTCCGTGACGGGACCGAAGACCCCGTCGACCGCGAGGACTCGGAGATCCGGCACGTGGGCGTTCACCAGGCGCTGGAGCTTGCGAACCGCCGGGCCGTGTGAGCCATTGCTCAGGGTTGGTGTTCCGGCGGCGTCCTCTTGCGCTCGCTCACCGCCCGTCAGCATGCCCCAGGTCTGGGGGCCTACGACGCCGTCGACCTCGATCTCGACACGGCGCTGATACTCGCGGACGCGTTCGTCCGTGACGGAACCGAAGTCCCCGTCGACCGCCAGGGGTTGGAAATCCGGCACATGCGCGTTCAGCAGCCGCTGGAGTTTCTCCACCGCCGCTCCCTGCGAACCCCTGCTCAGTGTGGGCGTGCCGACACCGTCGTCCATGCCGGGCGTGCCACCTCCGCCCGGGGTGGCCGACGGCTGAACGTCCAGGTACAGCGCGTACACTCCCGGATCTCCAGCATCATCCGTGCCGCTGATGATGACCGCATCGGTAAACTGCAATGTGCGCGGATCATCGGGCCGCTGCAGGGTCTGACGTCGGGCGTTCGCGTCCAGCAGCCTGTCCTTCGAGAGAAAGATGGCCGACGGGTTGTATACGTCGTTTCCAATGCCGAGAACCTCATCGGCCACGAAGTCGACCAGGGCACCGGCCAGGAGGTCGATCAAGGGCTTGGCCACGCCACCCGCCCCGCCGGTCAGGGCAGCGATGGCCGCGGTCGCCGCAGCGGAGACGGCTTGGGCGACGACCTCCTTCTGCTGCTCCACGTCACCGGAGTCCCATTCCACCAGCGCGGCGGACACGCTGATGTCTTGCGCCGGACCGGAGTACAACAGGCGCTGAGCGGTGAAGATCCGCTCCCCTGGAGGCCCGAACAGCAGCTTGCCACTGTCCGGGAACTTCACCGGCGGTTGCGGAGTCATCCCCGTGATCAGCTGAACGGTGCCGAATATCTCGTCTTCTCCCTCTTGCCTGATGCGGCACTCAAGTCCTGTCCACACCACCTTCACGTCAGGCATGTCCATCAGATCCCTGAACTCAAGGCCGGACGGCGACGCTCATCCCCGTTGGCTGTGGCTGGCCGGCCGCGCGAAGTCCCGCAAGTCCCGCACCTTGCCCCCCACGGTCCACAGTTCCGGTCCGGGCGGAACGCCTCTCACTCTCGACTGTAAGCCGCACGGACCGGTGTGTCCTGCGTACGTGGGGTGCGGCACCCAGGCGCTGGACATCTTCATCATCGACACGGTCTGACGAATCCGGAGCGTCGTCACCAGAACCCTTCGAGCGGGTGGAGGAGGGGTTCCTCGCCGATCCGAAGGACCACGGAGCACAGACCCCAGGACGACCTCGGGTAACGCGTGAGCGTTCAACAACACCTTATGGAGCACCGGTTGCACCCGCTGGTCGACGGGTGTGTCCTGGAACTGCTGGAGCCGGCTGCCCGCGCACGGAGTTTTTCCAGGAAGGAACCGTCATGATGAGCAAAGGCCATCCGGCGGTGTCACTCGCCGCGGTGCTGGTCACGGCGGCGGCCGCCACAGCTGTCTCCGCCCCCGTACAGGCCGCGCCCAAGGCGGCGCCGACATGCTACGCCACCACTTGTTACGGCCTCGATCCCATAGCGAGCCACTGCGTCGACGACGCCGTGACGATCGACGACGCCGTCCTGGACGGTCGCATCGTCCGGCTGCGGTACAGCGCAGAGTGCAGGGCGGCCTGGGCGCAGCTCTGGTTCGGAAAGCCTGGCGACAGGGCCTACGTGCGGAGCGAGGACAACGGAAAGCTGGTGGCCGTACAGAGCATCACGGTCACGCCGTGGGACGGGAACAGCGTGTACACGCCGATGGTGAACGACAAGGGTCTGAAGGCCAAGGCGTGTTCGGAGCTTCCATCACTTCCACCCGATTCTGACACGGCGTGCACGATCTTCTACTGAGTCGGCTGACGGCGCCGCAACCGCCATCTGCCACCCGGCCCCGCGCCTCCCGCGTCCGCGAGGACGTCCGCGGCGGGCCCGGCCCGAACAAAAGCTGCCCGACCCGTACACAGGAGGTGCGGGAGACGACCACGGCCCCCGGTGGAGGTCAGTCGACGGGAACCGGGGTGGCCAGCCCCTTGCAGACGAGGCCGTAGCCCGGCGGCGGCAGCCGGGGGTGCTCCCGGGGGTTGCCGATGTCCATGACGGACAGCCACGTCTCCGCGGCGGAGTCCCAGGACAGGGCCGATGCGCGCAGCGCACAGCGGCCCGGCCCACGGCATCGGGCCGGTGACGCGGCCGGGACGACGGCCGGGACCGGGACGGGTGGGGAGCACGTCCGTGCGCAGCGTTGCCCGGTACGGTCGGGTCATCGCCGGATCCGGGAGAAGTCGAGGGAGGTCAGGGAGGACGCGGCGTTGCTCCGGCCATCTCTGTCGGCGGTCGTGTCGTCTGCGAACGGGGCGAGGAGCCTCAGGCCTGAGGCGCGGTGGCCGTCCAGCTCGGCCAGGGCGCGGGCAGCCCAGGTACGGGCGTCCGACTGCAGCGCAGGGTCCGCGGCGAAGGCGGCGAGGAGTTCCGCCGAGCGTTCCTCCCCGAGTTCGGCCAGGGCAGAGGCCGCCGTGATGCGGTCCCAGTAGTGGACGGCGGTGTCATGGGCGATCCCGGTGAGGAGGCCGACGGCTTCCGCACGGTGTTCTTCGAGCGCGGCCAGCGCCATGGCGGCGTCCACGCGCTGGCTCGCGTCGGCCGTCACGTCCTGCGCGAAGACGGCGAGCGGCCGGGCAGCCTCGTCTCGATGCGCGGTGGAGCTCGCCAGCAGCCTCAGCGCGCGCAAGCGGTTGTCCGGGTGGCAGCCGCCGCCGAGAGCGGCGGGCAGGACCAGCTCCGCGGCCAGCTCCTCGTCGAGCGCGGCGAGGATCACGGTGGCCGGAGCGCGGTTTCCGCCGATTCTCTCGTGAGCCAGGTGGTCGATGAGTCCGGGCAGGTTCTCGCGGGCGAGCTCTGCGGCCTTTTCGACTGTGCGGCGGTCTTCGGGGATTTGGTACCGGCTGGTCAGAGTGTGGATGGCCTGGTCGTGGAGGGCGCCGACGCGCTTGTGGACGTTCTGTTCGTAGAGCAGCTCGACGAAGGACCGGAAGACCCCGGCCCGGCCTTCGGGAAGGGGTTAGTCGACGTCGGCCGCGTACAGATGGCACAGCATGGCGGTCATCAGGGGGATGCAGGCCAGACCTTCCAGGCGGGTCCGGCGGATGCCGTTCGCGAACGCCCTGACGTGGCGATCGGCGTCGGGCAGGCTGCTGAAACGCTTCTCCGCGTAGGTGCGCACGTCGGCATCGGTGAAGGGCTGCAAGGTGAATCTGTCGACGGCCTGGTCCAGCCGGTCGAGTTCGCCACCGGGCAACGGGCGGGTCGCTATGAGGAACCGGTACGGCGAGTCCTTGTGCGCGGCCTCCCGGGCCAGCCGATCCAGCAGCGACAGCCGGGCGGTGCGGTCAGGGACCTCATCGAGTCCGTCGACCATCACCAGCCACGGCGCGCCGGGATGCGGGCGGCGGCGGAAGAAGTCCTCGGCCAGCGCTTCACGCAGCCCGAAGGGGCCGAGCGCTTCGGTCACCGCGGCGGCCAGGGCGGGGGCCAGGAGCGGGGAGGCGACCAACTCGGTGGCGCGGATCAGGACCGGGACCGGGATCGGGTCCAGGACCGGGATCGAGTCCAGGACCGGGTCCGGGTCTGTCGTCGTAGTCGCTTCGGCTCTGTGGTGCAGCAGATGACGGGAGGCCGAGGCCAGGTGGTGCCGTAGCAGGGTCGACTTGCCGTGACCCGGGCCGGCCAGGAGCACCCGGAGGCGACTTTCGGCTGTGAAGACGTGCTCGGCAGGAGCCTGGGCGCGCCCGGATCGGGATTCGGCCCGCCGCGGCACGTAGACGTCGGCCAGTGGCGGTGCGTCGAGTTCGACGGCGAGCCCGGGATACGGCTGCTGGTCTGCGGCACACCGGACGGCCCGCAAGTACGAGCCGAGCCGTGTATCGGGGACGGCGGTGCCCGCACCGCGGGAGCCGTCCTCCGGCACCGGTGCGGAAGCGTAGTACGTGATGCTGTGGGCGTGTCCGACCGCGAGCCCGCCTGTGGCAGCCGTGATGACCGTGTCTGCCGTGATGTGCGGGGCTTGACCACCGCCGAGCCCGCTCAGCCCTGCTGCGGACCCGGCTTCGGAGTTCCGACGGTGACGTCGCGCATCCGCAGCGCCGCCGCAGACCCGTGATCGGCCCGGATGTCCACGTTTCCGCCGACAGCCTGTCCGCCGCCGGGCGCCGACACCCCGTCCGCAGGTGCGTGGGCGTCGAGCAGGGCGCGCAGGAGCCTGGCTGCCCGCTCGCGCTCAGGTTCGCCGAGGCTCTCCAACGCCTGCTCGAAGCGGGCTTGCCAGGCGGCTTGCTGGCCGATCCTCGCCCGCTCGGCCTCCCCGCCGTCCTGCGCTCCCTCGAGTACGGCCGCGCTGCGGTCCAGTCGTTCCAGTTCGACGCGCTCCCGTGCCCCGTCGCCGCGCCCGAACCACTGGGCGACCGCCTGCTGGAGCTCCTGCCAGGCGCTGGTCCCCGCCGCCTGCACGACCGCAGCGCCTCCCGCCGCGGCCAGCGCCGCCAAACCCTCCGCCAACATCCAACCGCCCCCGTTCGTTCCTGCGTTCGACATACGAGACTGTAACGCCCTGCGCGTTTCGCCGCATTGCCTTCACGAAGACTCCCCCGGACACGGACCGCCAGGACCTGGTGCGCAAGCCGGTCAGGTCCGGCTTCCTGCGGGACGGAACCCCCCGCAGCCGCGGTGCGGGAGCCCGCCTGCCCGGACTCGTAGACATCCAGGAACCCCTTGAAAGGCTGGGGAGAGCCGAACCGACGTGATTCCCGACCTTGCCCCGGTCGACAACTCCCCGGAAGTACGAAGATCCCGCCTGATCTTGCGATCGGGTGGGATCTCGACGTCAGGACGGATTGGTGTCTTCGATTTCGTCGACGAGTGCCCTGCGCTCCTTCTTCGAGAGGGAGTCCTCGCTGACACTGTGCATGGCCCAAGGGATGTCGCAGGGCCCCTCGTGGTTGGGGTCAGGGCACAGGACGTCGGTCAGCCGGTCCAGAAGTTCCTCGTGTTCCCCCGGGGTGGCCACAACGGCCAGCTTCACCTGCCAGAGGCGTCGTCCCTCTGGCGCGGCGCCGGGATCGCTCTGGTTTCCTTCACCCATCCTCGTTCCTCGTTCTTCGTCGCTGGCGTGGGGTCTCGTCCTTGGGGGCTGGGACGACCCTGGCAGGGTGACACAGGCACCACGGCGCCTGTGCCACCCCTGGATTTACCGTCAGTTGTCAGGGGCTGCAGCCGCACCAGCAGCGAAGCACCTCGGTGGGCTCCCGGGGAGCGGACCGGTAGGAGCGGTCGGGGTGGAGTACAGCCGACGGCCAGTTACTCACGCGGGCCGACGGGTCGACTTGCCCGCCCTGCGGTCCGCCTCAAGCGCTCATCGGGGCCAAGTAGGTGCCCAGCCACAGGGTGAGGTCAGTAGAACCAAACAACGAGACGCACGTTCTCCGTGCCGTGGACTTCGCTGAGCACGCGCATGACGCTCCACACCCGGCACCAGTCGGTGTCGGCCCCTGCGGCCGAGGCGCGGGTCCGCGTGCCAGAGGCGTCGGTCTCCTGCCAGTCGGTGGCGGCCAGCTCAGCCCAGGTCAGCCAGGTGGTTCCGTGAACGTCGTCGGAGCCACCATGTGAGGCGAACTCACCACGCAGGCCATCCGACGCGTCAGGCGGGAAGCCGCGGCCTTCACCCAGGGGGCGGAAGCCGAAGGAGTTGCGGACTCCGAAGAGACAGGCGAGGCCGTCGTAGCGGTTGCCCCTGTTGAGCAAGAAGAGATCGATGGCGGCTTCCCACACGGAGTCCTCGTCGTCAGGACCCCACAACCGGGCCCCCGGACGGCACTCGATTATTCCACTGATATCGGTCGACATACCGAGATCCTGCCTGCGCGGCCCAGGGGCCGGCACCTGGATTTCCCTCCCGCGCACCTGCGGTCCGACCGAGGCCGCCTTTCCACTGTGTGTCCGCCCGGCCGGATGTCGTGCGTGCTGGGGGCCTGGCTCCGAGCCCACCGCGGTGAACCCCGGCCAATCGAAACGCCCAGCAGCAAGCAGAGCGCTCAATCACCACACGGTGCGATTGAGCACTTCACCTGGACGTTTAAGGGTTGTCCCGTAAATGATCTTTGAGTTGCCCTGGGCAGGGGGCAGTCGCGC
>NZ_JBHWVJ010000124.1:0-18176 GCF_042736725.1 Streptomyces sp. NPDC060028
CCCCGGGCTCCGCCCGGGGTCCGGGGCGGAGCCCCAGCAGTGGGGTCAGATGCCCAGCTTCGCCGTCGTCAGGGCGGCCACCGCCGACTTCTCCCCGTCCAGTTCCACCGCGGCAGCGTCCTGGCGGCCGAAGCAGAACAGCGTCAGCTCACCCGGTTCGCCGGTCACCGTCACCACGGGCGCGCCCTTGTGCGCCACCGCCGTCTGGCCGTTGGGGCGGCGCAGCACCAGGCCCACCGGGGAGCGGCGGCCCGTCAGCCGGGCCAGCTTCTCCAGCCGGTACCACAGCGCGTCCGAGAACACCGGGTCCAGCACCCGCGGCGACCAGTCCGGCTGCGCCCGCCGCACGTCCTCCGCGTGCACGAAGAACTCCACCGCGTTCGCCGCCTCGTCGATCTGCTTCAGCGCGTACACCGACAGCTTCGGCGGGCCCGTGCGGATCAGCTGGATCAGTTCCTCGTACGGCTTGGCCGCGTACTCGGCCATCGCCGCGTCCAGCCGTCCCTTGAGCACATTCAGCAGCAGACCGCCCGCCGCGTCCGGCCGGCGCTCCCGGACGACCACGTGCGCCGCCAGCTCCCGCGCACTCCAGCCGTCGCACAGCGTCGGCGCCTCCGGGCCGGCCGCTTCCAACAGATCGGCCAGCAGCAGTCGTTCACGCTTCGCATGGGTAGACATGCGGGCCAGCCTACGGCCGGAACCCGCCGCACGGCTGCTCATCAGGCGGACAGTGATCCGTAACCGCGACCTTCTCGCGGCACAATGGCACCCATGAGTACGTCTTCCCTCGACCCCGCCATCGCCGCGCGTCTCAAGCGCTCCGCGGACGGTCTGGTACCGGCCATCGCCCAGCAGTACGACACCGGCGAGGTGCTCATGCTCGGCTGGATGGACGACGAGGCCCTGCACCGGACCCTGACCACCGGCCGCTGCACGTACTGGTCGCGCAGCCGCGGCGAGTACTGGGTGAAGGGGGATACTTCCGGCCACTTCCAGCACGTGAAGTCCGTCGCCCTCGACTGCGACGCCGACACCGTGCTCGTCAAGGTGGACCAGGTCGGGGCGGCCTGTCACACCGGCGCTCGCACTTGCTTCGATGCCGATGTCCTGCCCCTGGCCGACGCCTCCGGCCAGGCCGCCGAATAGGTTAGGAAAGGTCCCACCCGATGGATCTCGAGACGTTCCGCAAGCTCGCGGCCGACCGCCGCGTCATCCCCGTGAGCCGCAAGCTGCTGGCCGACGGGGACACCCCCGTCGGGCTCTACCGCAAGCTGTCCGGCGAACGTCCGGGAACCTTTCTGCTGGAGTCCGCCGAGAACGGCCGCTCCTGGTCCCGCTACTCCTTCGTCGGCGTACGGAGCGACTCGACCCTGACCGTCCGGGACGGCCAGGCCCACTGGATCGGCTCCGCGCCCATCGGCGTCCCGACCACCGGTGACCCGCTGGAGGCCCTGCGGCTGACCGTCGAGGCCCTGCACACCCCCCGCGACCTCGCCTCCGGCATGCCCCCCTTCACCGGCGGCATGGTCGGCTACCTCGGCTACGACATCGTGCGCCGCCTGGAGCGCATCGGCGAGCACGGCACCGACGACCTCCAGCTGCCCGAGCTGACCATGCTGCTCACCTCCGACCTGGCGGTCATGGACCACTGGGACGGCACGGTCCTGCTCATCGCCAACGCCATCAACCACAACGACCTCGACACGGGTGTGGACGAGGCGTACGCGGACGCCGTCGCGCGGCTCGACGCGATGGAGGCCGATCTCGGCCGGCCCGCCCCCTACACCCCGGCCCCGCTGCCGGTCTCCGTACTGCCCCCCTACGACGCGCGGTGGGGCGGCGAGGAGTACCAGGCGGCCGTCGTGGACATCAAGGAGCGGATCCGGGCCGGCGAGGCCTTCCAGGTGGTGCCCTCGCAGCGGTTCGAGACCCCCTGCCTCGCCTCCGCGCTGGACGTCTACCGGGTGCTGCGGGCCACGAACCCGTCCCCGTACATGTACCTGTTCCGCTTCGAGAACGGCTTCGACGTGGTCGGGTCCAGCCCCGAGGCCCTGGTCAAGGTCGAGGACGGCCACGCCATGGTGCACCCGATCGCCGGCACCCGCCACCGCGGCGCGACCCCGCAGGAGGACAACGACCTCGCGGACGAGCTGATGGCCGACCCGAAGGAGCGCGCCGAGCACCTCATGCTCGTCGACCTGGGACGCAACGACCTGGGCCGGGTCTGCGAGCCGGGCTCCGTCGAGGTCGTCGACTTCATGACCATCGAGCGGTACTCGCAGGTCATGCACATCGTCTCGACCGTGACGGGCCGCGTCGCCGAGGGCAAGACCGCCTTCGACGTGCTCACCGCCTGCTTCCCGGCCGGCACCCTGTCCGGCGCGCCCAAGCCGCGCGCCATGCAGATCATCGAGGAGCTGGAGCCCTCCCGCCGCGGTCTGTACGGCGGCTGCGTCGGCTACCTCGACTTCGCCGGGGACTCGGACACGGCCATCGCCATCCGTACGGCGCTGCTGCGCGACGGGACGGCGTACGTCCAGGCCGGCGCGGGTGTCGTCGCGGACTCGGTGCCCGAGCTGGAGGACAAGGAGTGCCGCAACAAGGCGGCCGCCGTGCTCCGCGCGGTGGGAGCGGCGAACCGGCTCCACAGCCGCTGAGCCGGTAGGGGATAGTGGGGTACGTGAGTGCCGTACCCCCGCCCCGAAACGATGCCGCCTCCGAGCCCGCGGGCCCCGACGCCGCGGAGGGCCGCAGCAGCCGCCGCAGCGTGGCCGTGGCCCTGCTGCTCGGCACGCTCGGCGCCACCGTCGTCCTGCTCGCCTCCGGCCGCGTCTGGGCCCGCGGGACCGCCGCCCTCGGCGGCGGCTCGCTGCCGCTGACCGCGGACGGGCGGGCCGTCACCGGCCTTCCGGCGGCCCTGGCCATCGTGGGCCTGGCCGCCCTGGTCGCCGTCTTCGCCGTACGCGGCAAGAGCCGGCTGCTGGTGTCCGGGCTGCTCGCGCTGAGCGGCCTGGGCGCGGCGCTGGCGGCCGTCTTCAACGCCGACGGCCGCCGGGCGCTCGACGCGGAGGCCGCCCGTGCGGCGGCGGACACCGCGGCGCACGTGGCCGGACTGACGCACACGGCGTGGCCCTACATCACGGCGGCCGGGGCGGCCCTGATCCTGGTGGCGGGGCTGCTGGCCCTGCGCTACGGACGGGGCTGGCCGGCCATGGGCGGCCGCTACGAGCGTGACGGGAGCCCCCGTGCCCGCAGGGCCGCGGCAGTGGATCCGGACCGGCCCGAGGACCTGTGGAAGGCCCTGGACCGGGGCGAGGACCCGACCCGCTGAGAGCGCGACCGGCCCGCGACCACCCCGCGACCGGGCCCGGACCGACCCGCTGGACGCGGACCCCGCCCGGTGCGGGACAATGACCACCGAGCGTTCGACACAGCACGTGCGACGTGCGACAGAGCAACGAGGAGCAACTCATGGCGGGCACTAGCCACGGACACACCCCGGCCGCCTGGACCGGTGTCATCATCGCCTTCATCGGTTTCTGCGTCTCCGGCGCCTTCATGGTGCTGGCGAACCCCCTCGGCTTCTGGGCCGGCCTCGTCGTCGTCGCGCTCGGCGGTGTCGTGGGCATGGCGATGAAGGCCGCGGGCATGGGTGCGCCGAAGGCCACCCACAACGACCTCGCCGAGGTCATCGCCGCCAACGCCGCCGCCAAGGTCCCCGCCAAGGTCTGAGCGGCAGCGTCGACGTCACGACCGTCGGCTTCGAGAGGCGCGGCCCTGTCGGGCTGCGCCTTTTGTCATGAGCGGAGAGAATCAGCTGGTGGACGCCTCTCGCACTTCCGACGCAGTGCCGCCCCCGGCCTCGGCGCCCCCGGCGGCGCCCGCCGCGGCCTCCTCCCGGGCCCGGCGGCTGGCCACCCCGGCGCTCACGCTGGCCGCGGCCGCCGCGGCGCTCGCGTACGTGGGCACCGTGGACCCGAACGAGCCCGGCCACTATCCGGTCTGCCCACTGTTCCGGCTCACCGGAATTCTCTGCCCGGGCTGCGGCGGACTGCGCAGTGCGCACGCGTTCGCCCACGGCGATCTCGCCGCTGCTTTCGGGGCAAACGCGATGGCGGTGGTGGGCTATTTCGTCTTCGCGGGCTTCATGATCCTTTGGCTGGTTCGCGCCGGTCGGGGCGGCCCGTCTCCGCGGTTCGCCCTGAGGCCGCTGTACTGGTGGGGGATCGGCGCGGTGGCCTTGGTCTTCTCGGTTGTCCGAAACTTGCCCCTGGGCTCGGCACTGGCGCCCTGAGGTATAGATGAAGTGCAGATTCCGAATGTCCACTTAATGGGACGCCGTCAACCGCGTGCGGAGGGCAAGGCGTCCTGCGGATACCATTTGAATTGCCGACCTTGCAGTTGAACGTGTCCGCAAGGCGGCCGACCGTCATCGACCCGGAAGGGGGCCGCTCGCGTGAGTGTGCTCGACGAGATCATCGAAGGGGTCCGCGAAGACCTTGCCGAACGGCAGGCGCGCGTCAGCCTCGACGAGCTCAAGGAGCGTGCCGCCAAGGCGCCCCAGGCCAAGGACGGCGTCGCGGCCCTGCGCGGCGACGGCGTCAAGGTGATCTGCGAGGTCAAGCGCTCCAGCCCGTCCAAGGGCGCGCTGGCAGCCATCGCCGATCCGGCCGCGCTCGCCGCAGACTACGAGGCGGGCGGTGCGGCGGTCATCTCCGTGCTGACCGAGCAGCGTCGCTTCGGCGGCTCGCTGGCCGACCTGGAGGCCGTCCGCGCCCGCGTGGACATCCCGATCCTGCGCAAGGACTTCATCGTCACGGCGTACCAGCTGTGGGAGGCCCGCGCCTACGGCGCCGACCTGGTGCTGCTGATCGTCGCGGCCCTGGACCAGGAGGCCCTCGTCTCCCTCATCGAGCGGGCCGAGTCCATCGGCCTCACCCCGCTCGTCGAGGTCCACGACGAGGAGGAGATCGAGCGCGCGGTCGCCGCCGGTGCCAAGATCATCGGCGTCAACGCCCGCAACCTCAAGGACCTCAAGGTCGACCGCTCCACCTTCGAGCGCGTCGTCGGCGAGATCCCGGCCCACATCGTCAAGATCGCCGAATCCGGCATCCGTGGGCCGCACGACCTGATCGCCTACGCCAACGAGGGCGCCGACGCCGTCCTCGTAGGGGAGTCCCTGGTGACCGGACGCGACCCGAAGGCGGCCGTGGCCGACCTCGTGGCCGCCGGCGCCCACCCCGCCCTGCGCCACGGGCGGAGCTGACCCGAACCCATGACACCCGACCGCTCCTGCGTCCGCACCCGACCGGGCTCCGGCCCGGCCGCCGTGCCGACGGCGCACGCGCCCCTGGCGCGCGGCTGCCGCCCTCGCGGCTGCCGCGCCCCGGCCCGGCGCGTGCACGGGCGGCGGGTGCGGTACGTGATCGGCTCCGAGCCCGGTCAGGTCAACGGCATGCGATGGCGTGGCGGAGTCGCGCCGTAACGAGGAGTGCCGCCCCGGTGTACGCCGTACACCGCGGACGCCGGCGTCCCCGTACGTCCTGTCGCCCCGGCCGACCACCGGCTCCGGGGGCGGGACGCTCCGTACCGTACGCACGGCATGCCCCAGCGGGGTGTGCGCGCGACGGACGGACGGCGCAATACGGTGAAAACCACCCGTGCCGCAATCCGTAGGAGCACCTGGCATGTCCAGCACCGCGAGCGAGTTCTTCATCCCGGACCCGGAGGGTCACGTCCCCAACGCCGAGGGTTACTTCGGCGACTTCGGCGGCAAATTCATCCCCGAGGCGCTCGTCGCCGCCGTGGACGAGGTCGCCGTCGAGTACGAGAAGGCCAAGAGCGACCCGGCCTTCGCGGCCGAGCTCGACGACCTGATGGTCAACTACACGGGCCGCCCCAGCTCCCTCACCGAGGTGCCCCGCTTCGCCGAGCACGCCGGCGGTGCGCGGATCTTCCTCAAGCGCGAGGACCTGAACCACACCGGCTCACACAAGATCAACAACGTGCTGGGCCAGGCGCTGCTCACCAAGCGCATGGGCAAGACCCGCGTCATCGCCGAGACCGGAGCCGGCCAGCACGGCGTGGCCACCGCCACCGCCTGCGCCCTCTTCGGCCTCGAGTGCACCATCTACATGGGCGAGATCGACACCCAGCGCCAGGCGCTGAACGTCGCCCGCATGCGGATGCTCGGCGCCGAGGTCATCGCGGTGAAGTCCGGCTCCCGCACCCTCAAGGACGCCATCAACGAGGCGTTCCGCGACTGGGTCGCCAATGTCGACCGGACCCACTACCTCTTCGGCACGGTCGCCGGTCCCCACCCCTTCCCGGCCATGGTCCGCGACTTCCACCGGGTCATCGGCGTCGAGGCCCGCCGCCAGATCCTGGAGCGCACGGGCCGGCTGCCCGACGCCGTCGCGGCCTGCGTCGGCGGCGGCTCCAACGCCATCGGCCTCTTCCACGCCTTCATCCCGGACGCCGACGTCCGCCTGGTCGGCTTCGAGCCCGCCGGGCACGGCGTGGAGAGCGGCGAGCACGCGGCCACCCTGACCGCCGGCGAGCCCGGGATCCTGCACGGCTCCCGCAGCTACGTCCTCCAGGACGAGGAGGGCCAGATCACCGAGCCGTACTCGATCTCGGCCGGTCTGGACTACCCGGGCATCGGCCCGGAGCACTCCTACCTCAAGGACACCGGCCGCGGCGAGTACCGCGCGGTCACCGACGACCAGGCGATGCAGGCGCTGCGCCTGCTCTCGCGCACCGAGGGCATCATCCCGGCGATCGAGTCCGCGCACGCCCTGGCCGGCGCCCTCGACCTGGGCAAGGAGCTGGGCAAGGACGGGCTGATCGTGGTCAACCTCTCCGGCCGCGGCGACAAGGACATGGACACGGCGGCCCGCTACTTCGGGCTGTACGACGGCGCTGCCGAAGGGGAGTCGAAGTGAGCACCGGCAACATCGAGCTGCTGAGCAGGACGCTCGCCAAGGCCAAGTCCGAGAACCGCGCGGCCCTCGTCGCCTACCTCCCGGCCGGCTTCCCGACCGTGGACGGGGCCATCGAGGCCGCCAAGGCGGTCCTCGCGGGCGGTGCGGACGTGGTCGAGATCGGCCTCCCGCACAGCGACCCCGTGCTGGACGGCGCGATCATCCAGACCGCCGACGACATCGCCCTGCGCGGTGGCGTCAAGATCGCCGACGTGCTGCGCACCGTGCGCGAGGCGCACGAGGCGACCGGCGCCCCGATCCTGGTGATGACGTACTGGAACCCCATCGACCGCTATGGCGTCGAGCGGTTCACGGCCGAGCTGGCCGCGGCCGGCGGCGCGGGCTGCATCCTGCCCGACCTGCCGGTCCAGGAGTCCGCGCTGTGGCGCGAGCACGCGGAGAAGCACGCTCTGGCGACCGTCTTCGTCGTGGCCCCCAGCAGCAAGGACGCGCGCCTGGCCACCATCACGGCGGCCGGCTCCGGCTTCGTCTACGCCGCCTCGCTGATGGGCGTCACGGGCACCCGCGAATCGGTCGGCAACGAGGCCCAGGACCTGGTGCGCCGCACCCGCGCGACCACCGAGATGCCGGTCTGCGTCGGCCTGGGGGTCTCCAACGCCGTCCAGGCCAAGGAGGTCGCCGGCTTCGCCGACGGCGTCATCGTCGGCTCGGCCTTCGTCAAGCTGCTGCTGGACGCACCGGACGAGGCCGCGGGCCTGGCCGCCGTGCGGGCTTTGGCGGGCGAGCTTGCGGAAGGCGTACGCAGGTCCTGACGCCGGGCGGGCCCCGGCCGGGGTTCTGTAGCCCGTTCGAGTGGAAACGGGAGCGGGGAGGCACGCGAGTGCCTCCCCGCTTCGTTTGGCCGAACGTGAGCGAGAAGAACGACGGTGCGAACCGCGATGCGACGAAACGATCGGCCCGGGAGCGACTCCTCGTGGAGCGCGAGCGGCAGAAGACCCGGGACAAGCGCCGGCGGACCCTCGTCGTGGCGTCGGCGGTGGTCGGCGTACTCGGCCTCGCGGCCGTCGTCGGCCTGATCGCGGCCAACACCGGAAAGGACGGCTCCTCGGCCAAGGGCGGTCCCGTGGTGGCCCCCTCGGGAGCCACCGGCAAGGACGCGCTCGCCATCCGGGCCGGCAAGGACGGGGCCAAGTCCACCCTCACCGTGTGGGAGGACTTCCGCTGCCCGGCCTGCAAGGCCTTCGAGGACAACTACCGGACCGTCATCCAGGAGCTGGAGGCCAAGGGGCTGCTCAAGGCCGACTACCACCTGGTGACCCTGATCGACGGGAACATGGGCGGCAGCGGATCGCTGCGCGGCGCCAATGCGGCCGCCTGCGCGCAGGACGCCGGCAAGTTCCCCGCGTACCACGACCTGCTCTTCCAGAACCAGCCGGAGGAGGTCAACGACGTGTACGGGAAGAACGCGAAGCTGCTGGAGCTCGCGGGCAAGGTGGAGGGGCTCGACACCGCCGAGTTCCGCTCGTGCGTCGAGGACGGCAAGCACGACGCCTGGGTGAAGAAGTCGAACGAGGCCTTCCGCGCGGGGAAGTTCCGCGGCACCCCGACCGTGCAGCTCGACGGCAAGGACATCTTCGCCGACCAGGCCAATCCGGTGACCCCGCAGAAGCTCAAGGAGCAGGTGGAGGCGGCCGCCAAGGGCACGGGCGGAGCGTCGGCCGCCCCGAAGTCCCCGGCGTCCCCGTCGGCGTCGGCGTCGGCGTCTGCGTCGGCTTCGGCTTCGGCGTCCGCCAGGCCGAAGGCGGGCGCCGCCAGGTCCGCCACCCGGGGGACTTCGCAGGAGTAGGGCGGGTTTGGGTCCGTCTCGATTCAGCAGCACCTTGCCGGGCGGTTGCGGTCCCCGCCGCCCGGCAGGGTAGCGTCGGGTCTGCCATGAACCTTGCCTTCATTCCCAGTCCGTCGACCGGCGTGATCCATCTCGGACCGATCCCGCTGCGCGGCTACGCGTTCTGCATCATCATCGGCGTCTTCGTCGCCGTCTGGCTCGGCAACAAGCGCTGGGTCGCCCGCGGCGGAAAGCCCGGCACGGTCGCGGACATCGCCGTGTGGGCGGTTCCCTTCGGCCTGGTCGGCGGTCGCCTCTACCACGTGATCACCGACTACCAGCTCTACTTCGGTGAGGGCCGCGACTGGGTCGACGCCCTCAAGATCTGGCAGGGCGGCCTCGGCATCTGGGGCGCCATCGCGCTCGGCGC
The DNA here is from genome assembly GCF_042736725.1 of Streptomyces sp. NPDC060028. Classification (NCBI taxonomy): domain Bacteria; kingdom Bacillati; phylum Actinomycetota; class Actinomycetes; order Kitasatosporales; family Streptomycetaceae; genus Streptomyces; species Streptomyces sp. NPDC060028. The sequence continues at coordinate 9,200 of NZ_JBHWVJ010000124.1, forward strand.
GGTGGGCGCCTGGATCGGCTGCCGCCGGCGCGGCATCCCGCTGCCGGCCTGGGCGGACGCCCTCGCCCCCGGGATCGCGCTGGCCCAGGCCTGCGGGCGCTGGGGCAACTGGTTCAACCAGGAGCTGTACGGCCGCGCCACCGACCTGCCCTGGGCGGTGAAGATCAGCGACGGCCCGAACCGGGTCGCCGGGACGTACCACCCGACCTTCCTGTACGAGTCGCTGTGGTGCATCGGCGTCGCCGCCCTGGTGATCTGGGCCGACCGCCGCTTCAAGCTCGGGCACGGGCGGGCGTTCGCGCTGTACGTCGCCGCGTACTGCGTCGGCCGCGGCTGGATCGAGTACATGCGGGTCGACGAGGCCCACCACATCCTGGGCCTGCGGCTGAACGTCTGGACCTCGATCGTCGTGTTCATCCTCGCCGTCATCTACTTCGTGCTGTCGGCGAAGCTGCGGCCGGGCCGCGAGGAAGTCGTGGAGCCGGACCCCTCCGGCGCTCCGGCCGAGGACGCCTCGGCTCCGGCCGACGCGGCTGCCGATGCCGATGCCGATGCCGAAGCCGACGCGCAGGCAGAGCCGAAGGACGCCGAGGCCGCGGACGCCGCCGAGACCGGCAAGGCGGTCGACCTCGGGAAGGACGCCCCCGCGGTCGACAAGGTCGACAAGGTCGACAAGGCCTGAAGCAGTCCGACCGAAGGGGCGCCGCGCGGACGCGGCGCCCCTTCGGCATGTCCGCGCCCTGTCCCACCCGCCTGGCATGATCATGTCCGACGATGATCGTCGCCGAGGGGGAGAACATGACCGAAGAGCCGAAGACCGCCCGCAGGGCGCTGCTCACCGGGGCCGTGGCCGGACTGGCCGCCGGCGCCGCCGTGATGACCACCGGCGGGACGGCCGCCGCGGCGGCCACGGCCGCGGGCACGCCCGACTGGTTCGACGTGAAGACGTACGGGGCGGTCGGCGACGGCGCGGCCGACGACGCCCCCGCGATCCAGCGCGCGCTCGACGCGGCGGCCGCCGCGGGCGGCGGCACCGTCTACTTCCCCGTCGGGAAGTACCTGGTCAAGCCCACCGCCGGGCAGCCGGCCCTGGCCGTCAAGGGCGACGGCATCCGCCTGGCCGGCGCCGGCGCCAAGGCGGCCACGCTCATCAAGGGCGGCGACGGCATCCTGCTGCGGATGTCCGGCACCGGCACCTCCGGCTCGACGGGCTCCACCCACCGCCGCTACTGCTCGGTGGAGAACCTCGGCTTCAACGGCAACCGCAAGACCGGCCTGCTGCTGGAGCTCTACTACAACAACAACTCCTACTTCCGCGACGTCTTCATGTCGTCGAACAACGACATGTGCATCGACGCCGTCGAGTTCTGGGACTCCCGCTTCTACAACCTCGTCATCGAGGACAGCACCGGCGCCACCGGCAGCACCACCCAGCCCAACATCTGGCTGCGCAACGCCTCCTCCGCCACCGCGGACACCTGGGGCTACAGCCAGGACAACATCAACCAGATCCACTTCACCGGCTGCCGCCTCGAGGCCTTCGGCACCGGCGCGCTGTGGATCGGCCAGGGCGCCGTCACCTCCAACAACCCCAACGGCGTCTACATCACGGACTGCAAGTTCGAGACCTCCCGGATGCAGGGCGGCCCGCACCTGAAGACCGACGCCGGCTCCAAGCACGTCTACGCCACGAACATCTACTGCTACGCGGGTGACTTCGCGGCCGGCACCCCGGCCACCGCGCGCAACATCATCAGCTGGGCGGCCGGTTCCAGCGCCCTGGAGAACGTGGTCATCGCCAACAAGGCGGGCAAGGCCACCGTCAACGCGGGCGTGGCCCTCTACTCCGGCCCCGGCTCGACGGCGGTGCTGCGCAACGTCGTGGGCCTCTACGGCACCGCGCCGACCGGCACCCACATCTACTACGAGCAGTCGTCCACCGGCGACTTCCGGGTGGAGAACAGCTACGGCAGCAGCGGCGCCCAGGCCACCGGCACGATCCCGGTCAAGAACGCCCCGAACCCGCCGCTGCGGCTGGTCCCGGGACCGGTCGACGACGCCTCCTTCACCCGCCCGCCGCTGGACGGCACGATGGCCGTGGACTCGGTCAACAAGCGGCTGTACGTACGGGTCGGCGGCCAGTGGCTCTGGTCGGCCCTCAACAGCTGATCAACCCGGCGGGTCACCGGCGGATCACCGGTCGGTGCGCCGGGACAGCGTCAGGGTGCGGTGCGCCGCCGCCACGACCGCCGGGTCCACGAACCGGCCGTCGGGCAGCGCCAGCGCACCCGGCGTGGCCCGCGCGGCCGTGACGATCTCCTGGGCCGCGGTGACCTCCTCCGGGCCGGGCAGGTAGGCCCGCTCGATCACCGGGAGCTGGCGCGGGTGGATCGCCGCCCGGCCCAGGAAGCCGAGGGCGCGGCCGCGCGCGCAGGAGACGGCCAGCGCCTCCAGGTCCCGGATGTCGGGGAACACCGACTGGGCCGGGGGCGCGAGGCCCGCCGCACGGGCCGCGAGCACCACCCGCGAGCGCGGCCAGTCCAGCCCCGCCTCGGCGCTGACCCCGAGGTCGGCCCGTAGATCCGCCTCCCCGAGGGAGAGCCCGCGCAGGGCGGGGTGCGCGCGGCCGATCTCGTACGCGCGCTCCACGCCCAGCGCGGACTCCAACAGGGCGTACAGGGCCACCCCGCCGGTGCGTTCGGCGACGCCGGAGACCTGCTCGGGCGCGGAGACCTTGGGCAGACGCAGCCCTGCCAGGCCCCGCAGACCGCTCAGGGCGGTGAGGTCGGCGCCGGCCCAGGGGGACTCCAGGGCGTTGACCCGTACGTGGACGGGGACCTGGTGGTGCCCGGTGAGCAGTTCGGCGGTGGCGGCGCGGGCGTACTCCTTGCGGGAGGCCGACACCGCGTCCTCCAGGTCCACGATCACGGCGTCGGCCCCGGAGCGCAGGGCCTTGGCGACCACCTCGGGGCGGTCGCCGGGGACGTACAGCCAGGTCAGGATCACAGGGCCCCCTCGCTGCGCAGAGCGGTGATCTCGGCCGGGCTCAGGCCGAGTTCGGTGAGGACGGCGTCGGTGTCGGCGCCGTGCGGGCGGCCGGCCCAGCGGATCCCGCCGGGGGTCCCGGAGAGCCGGAAGAGGACGTTCTGCATGCGGATCGGGCCGAGTTCCGGGTCCTCGACCTCGGTGACCGTGTCGAGGGCCGCGTACTGGGGGTCGGCCATGACGTCCCGTACGTCGTAGACCTGCGCGACCGCGGCCTGGGCGTCCTCGAAGGCGGCCACGACCTCCTCCGCCTTGTGGCGGGCGATCCAGCCGCCCACCGCCTCGTCGAGCACGTGCGCATGGGCCGCCCGCCCGGAGCCGGTGGCGAACCACGGCTCGGCGATCAGCTCGGGCCGGCCGACCAGCCGCAGCACGCGCTCGGCGATCGACTGGGCGGAGGTGGAGACCGCCAGCCAGCGGTCGTCCGCACTGCGGTAGGTGTTGCGGGGGGCGTTGTTGGTGGAGCGGTTGCCGGTGCGCGGCTGGACGTAGCCGAGCTGGTCGTACCAGAGCGGGTGCGGGCCGAGCACCGTCAGGATCGGCTCGATGATGGCCAGGTCCACGACCTGGCCCTGCCCGGTCCGGTCGCGGCCGGCCAGCGCCGTCATCACGGCGTACGCGGTGGTCAGCGCGGCGATCGAGTCCGCGAGCCCGAAGGGCGGCAGCGTCGGCGGCCCGTCCGGCTCGCCGGTGATCGCGGCGAACCCGCTCATCGCCTCCGCGAGGGTGCCGAAGCCCGGGCGGTGGGCGTACGGGCCCTGCTGGCCGAAGGCGGTGACGCGGGTCAGGATCAGCCGCGGGTTGGCGCAGGACAGCTCGGGCCAGCCCAGACCCCAGCGCTCCAGGGTGCCGGGCCGGAAGTTCTCCACGATCACGTCGGCGGTGGCGGCGAGGCGCAGCAGGGTGTCCCGGCCGCCCGGGGTGGAGAGGTCCAGGGTCATCGTCCGCTTGTTCCGCCCGAGGAGCTTCCACCAGAGCCCGATGCCGTCCTTGGCGGGACCGTGGCCGCGGGAGGGGTCGGGGCGGTGGGGGTGCTCGACCTTGACCACCTCGGCGCCGAAGTCGCCGAGCAGGGTGGCGGCGAGGGGGCCCGCGAAGAGGGTGGCCAGGTCGAGGACCCGCAGTCCGGCGAGGGGGGCGGGGGAGACGCCGGTACTGGTGCCGGTGCCGGTCATGACCGTTCCTCTTGCCCGGCGAAGGCGTCGGTCTCGGCGCGGGACGGCATCGAGTCCTGGGCGCCGGGCCGCTGGACGGACAGCGCGGCGGCCGCGGAGGCCCAGCGCAGGGCCTCGGGCACCTGCCGGCCCTCGCCGAGGGCCACCGCGAGCGCGCCGACGAAGGTGTCCCCGGCCGCGGTGGTGTCCACGGCCCGGACCCGGGGCGCGGGCACGGTCAGCGGCTCCCGCCCGCGGGCGGCGTACAGCACCCCGGCCGCGCCGAGGGTGACGACCACCTCGGGCACGTAGTTCAGCAGCGCTTCGGCGGCCTGGCGGGGGTCGGTGAGCCCGGTGAGGGCGGCCGCCTCGTGCTCGTTGGGCACCAGCAGGTCGGTGGCGGCGAGGAGTTCGGGCGGCAGGGGCTGGGCGGGGGCCGGGGTGAGGACCGTACGCACGCCGTGGGCGCGGGCGGCCCGGGCCCCGGCGAGGACGGCGGCCAGGGGGAGTTCGAGCTGGAGGAGGAGGGAGCCGGCGGCGGCGATGCGGGACTCGTCGCCCGCCTCCAGGCCGGTGACGTGGGCGTTGGCACCCGGGATGACGATGATGCTGTTGCCGCCCTCGTCGTCCACGGTGATGTGCGCGGTTCCGCTGGCGCCCTCGACGGTGCGCAGCGCGGCCGTCTCGACCCCGGCCGCGGCGAGCGCGGAGCGCAGCCGTACGCCGAACTCGTCGGCGCCGACCGCGCCGATCATCACCACCTCCCCGCCGGAGCGGGCGGCGGCGACGGCCTGGTTGGCGCCCTTGCCGCCGGGAACGGTGCGGAACGCGCGGCCGGTCACGGTCTCGCCGAGGCGGGGGGCCTTGGGGACGTAGGCGACGAGGTCCATGTTGGTGCTGCCGAGCACGGCGATGGCCGTCATGAGCGTGCTGCCTCCTGTGCGGTGAGGTGGGCGAGGGTGTCGAAGCCGATGCCGTCGAAGCCGGCGACGGTCGTGGCGAGGCGGTTCCCCAGCGGGGCGGACCAGCGGTGCGGGACCTCGCCGGCGATCAGCGCGGCCAGGGCGCCGGCCGTGGCCCCGTTGGAGTCGGTGTCCCAACCGCCGGACACGGCACGGCAGATGGAGTGGCCGAAGTCGCCGTCCGCGTGCGTGAGGGCGGCGGCGATCAGGGAGGTGTTGGGGACGGCGTGGACCCAGTGGTGGCGGCCGTAGCGGGTGTGCAGGCGGTCGACGACGCGATCGAAGTCGGCCTCGCGCTCCGCGGTGGCGATCCCGAAGCGGACGGCTTCGGCGAGGCGTGAGCGGGGCGGTACGACGGCCAGTCCGGCCCGGAGCGCGGTATGCACGTCAGCCCGGCCGGTGGCGGCCCGCGCGGTCGCGGCGGCGATGAAGAGCGCGGCGTAGACGCCGTTGGCGGTGTGGGTGAGGGCGGCGTCCCGGTACGCCTGGGCCGCGGCGGCGGCCGGGTCGCCCGGGTTGGTCCAGCCGTGGACGTCGGCGCGGATGAGGGCGCCGATCCATTCGCGGAAGGGGTTGTGGCGGGTGGCGGTGGCGGGGGGCTCCAGCCCTTGGAGGAGGTTGCGGTAGGCGATGCGCTCCGCGGTGAAGGTGCGGCCGGCGGGGAGTTCGTCGAGCCAGAGGCGGCCGAGGTCGGCGGTGGTGAACGTCTTGCCGTGGCGCTGGAGCAGGAGGAGCCCGAGGAGCGGGTGGTTGAGGTCGTCGTCCTCGGGCATGCCGTCGATGTTCTCGGCGAGGGAGGTGGGGGCGGAGCGGCGGTTCCACGGGTGGGCGGCGAGGAGTTCGGCGGGGACGCCCTCGGCGGTGAACCAGTCGTCGAGCGGCCAGTTCCCGGTGGCCCGGGCCAGCGCCCGGATCCCGTGGAGCGGCAGCTTCTCGACGGGCTTGCCGAGCAGACACCCGGCGGCCCGTCCCACCCACGCGGCCTCCAGCCGGCGACGCAGCCCGGGGTCGCACCCGGCGGCCCCGGCACCGGCGGGCGCCGGGGCCGGCCAGGAGGCGGTGATGGCCGGCCAGGAGTCCGGTTCGTCGGGGCCCAGGGGGCGCGGGAGCTCGGCGAGTTCGTCCAGCAGGCGGGCCGCCAGGGTGCGGAGCTGCGGCGGGGCCGGGGCGGGGGAGGCCCCGGCCCGCTCGGGCGCCGGGTGCCCGCCGGCGGCCAGCCAGGCCCGCAGCAGGGGCTCGGCGGCCCGCGCCCGCCCGTCCTCGGCCGCCTGCCGGAACTCGTGCCCGACCAGATCCTCCGGCTGCGCCCACGTGAGCCGGATCAGACCGGCGTCGTGGGCGGCAGGGCCCGCAACCGGACGGGGCCCCCGGGCGGGGGCATCGGCCGTCACCGGGGCGCGGGCCCCCGGGCGGGCCGGGGCCAGGGTGGGGGTCCCCGGCGGGGGCGGGCGGTCGGAGGTCATCGGGAGGCCGTCAAGGTGGCGAAGGCCGACTCGTGGGCACGGCGGCGGCCGTGGTCGCGGGCGAAGACCTCCCGGGCCACGGCTGCCAGCGACGCGGCCGGGGTGTGCAGGTCCAGGCGGCTGGCCTCCGCGACCTGCTTCGCCCAGGCGGCGGGGATCACGGCCTCGCCGCCCATCGCTCCCGCGAGCGCCCCGGCCATCGTGGCGATCGAGTCGCAGTCCCGGCCGTAGTTGACGGCGCCGAGCACCGAGGCCTCGTACGCCCCGCCCGCGACGAGCAGCATCCCGAGGGCGATCGGGAGTTCCTCGATGGAGTGCAGGCGGGAGGGGCGGCGCGCGCCGAGCGAGGGCGCGCGGTAGTCCGGGCCGACCGAGTCGTACGGGGCCACCGCCGCCCGGAGCGGGGCGAGCGCCGACTCGAAGTCCCGGTGGCGCGAGGCGGCTTCGCGTACCGCCGCGATGGCGGCGCGGGTGCCGTCCTTGGCCAGGGACAGCGCGGTGTCCACCACCGACGCGGCCGTGGCCCCGGGGACGCAGGCCGCCGCGACCGCCCCGGCGAACACTCCCGCGGCCTCCCGCCCGTACGAGGACTGGTGCGCCCCGGCGATGTCCAGCGCCTCGGCGTAGGCCCCGGCGGGGTTTCCCGCGTTGACGATGCCGACCGGCGCCATGTACATCGCCGCCCCGCAGTTGACGATGTTGCCCTCGCCGGCCTCGCGCGGGTCGGCGTGGGCGTAGTGGATCCGGGTGACGATCCACTTCTCCGCGAGGAACACCCTTTGCAGGGGCAGGGCTTGCGCCTCCAGCTCCGGGATCCAGCGCGGTGTCGACATCAGGTCCGGGACCAGGTGCTCGGCGACCGCGTACGCGTCCAGGTGGTCCCGCACGGCCTCGTAGACCCGTACCAGCGCGTGCGTCATGAGGGTGTCGTCAGTGACGTGCCCGTCGCCCTTGTGGTACGGGGCGATCGGCCTGGCCGTACGCCAGTCCGCGTACCAGGGGCCGACGATGCCGTGCACCCGGCCGCCGTGCCGTTCCACGATCTGTTCCGGGCTCCAGCCCTCCACCGGGCCGCCGAGGGCGTCACCGACGGCGGCTCCGACCAGCGCGCCTGCGGCCCGGTCCTCCAATGTGAGCGTCATGTCCGAATCATCATTCCTTGGGTCTGGGCCTGGGGCATGGTCTGGGTCTGGGGCTTGGGCTTGGGTGAGGTGAGCTCCGTACGCGCCAGCAGCGCGGCGAGTTCGACGAGATCGGTGCCCGCGAGGCGGGGCAGGGCGCAGCCGGAGAGGGTCCGGCAGGCGTCGCGCCAGGCGGCGGGGATCGAGTCGCCGCCGCCGAGCGCGCCGGTGAGCGCGCCGGCGAGGGCGGGCGCGGAGTCCGCGACGCGGGACAGGCAGGCGGCGGCCGGGACCGCCTCGACGACCTTGCCGCGGGCGGCGGTTGCGAGGGCGAGTGCGACCGGGACGGTCTCGGCGGCGGCGATTCCGTAGCTGTAGACGTGGTCCACGATCTCGTGCTCGAGAGTGGGGACGATGGCGAACGCGCCGCCACCGCCCGTATGGGTACGGGCGAGTGTGACGGCGTGACGGGCGTTGCGGCCGATCTCGGTGGCCTCGGGGAGCTGGCCGAGGGCCGCGTCGACGGCGGTGTCCGTGTCGGCGCCGCCGAGCGCGGTGGCGATGGCGGCGGCCATGGCGCGGGCGCCGTGGACGCCGTCGCCGTCCTGGGTGTAGCGGGCGTCGAACTCGGCGAGGTCGGCGGCCGCGGCCGGGTCGCCGGGGTGGACGACGGCCAGGACGCAGGCGCGGATGCAGGCGGCGTCGTCGAAGTAGTGCGGGTTGTCGTGCCCGGTGGCGGGCGGGCGCAGGCCGGCGGCGAGGTTGCCGAGGCCGGCCCGTACGGAGATCCGGGCGCGCAGCGGCAGCACCGCCGACTCCACCTCCGGGGCCCGCTCGGCCGCGGCCGCGACCTCGCTGGCCAGGGCGTTCCACGCCAGGTCGATGGCGGCCCGCATCCGCCGCGACCGGCTCAGGTCGCTGAGCAGGACCCCGGCCGCCGTCAGCACGGACTCGGCGGCGAAGGCGGCCCACTCGGCGTCGTCGGACGGGCCGAGGCGCAGGGGTTCGGGGGGCTGGTTCAAGGCGATCGGGACGGGGAGGGTGGTGGTCGCGTTCTGCTCGGCGAAGGTGTCGAGCTCGCGGGTGAGGCGGCGGGTCCACTCGGGCATCCGGCTGGCGCGGTGGCGGGCCGCGGGCCAGCCGGCGGCGTCGCCCGCGGCCAGGCCGAGCAGCAGCCCCTCGATCCGCCGGACCCCGCCGCCCGCCGCGGCCGCGGCCCCGGGCCCCGGGGC
>NZ_JBHWVJ010000125.1:0-17970 GCF_042736725.1 Streptomyces sp. NPDC060028
GCGGGTACCTGAGCGCTGCGCGCTCAGGACTGAACGGCCTCGCTGCGCTCGGCCGGGGCCCTTCGGGCCCAGCTCTGCGCTTCGCTCCGAGCTATGGCCGGCCCTTCGGGCCGGGGTCCTGCGCTTCGCTCCGGACTAGCTCCGGGTTCCGCTGCGCTCCACCCGGAGCGGAGCTGCTTCGCAGCCCCAGGACCTCCCGCGCTGCGCGCGGGAGGTGACCCCGTTTCACGGGGTCCGGGCCTACGGCCCGTTGGGTGTCCGCTTCGCTCCCACCCTCAATCCTTCCGGCTCCGCCTCCAGGACCACAGCCCGCTCCGCGGGCGGCCGGCAGGAGCCACGAGGGGTGCTGTGTGTCGATCCAGGAGCCTGACTGCCATGTCGTGGTTGTAGGAGCTCGCCAGCTCGCGCGGAGTCTCACCCTCAGGTGTTGCGGTCGGGTCGGCTCCATAGGCCAAGGAATCGCAGTGAGCGCCGAGTCGAGCGGCCCGCCGGACTGGAGTGCCCCGTCCCCTTCCACATCGATCGCATGGAGCAGAAGGGTCATCCCGCAGCAGACCTCTTCCGGGTCCGCGCCCGCGTCAAGGAGACGGGTCAGCTCGGCATGGTCACCCGACTCGACCGCCTGATGCGCAGGAGTCCACGGATTTTCAAGAAACTCGGTCACTCAGCCTCTCACCTGTACGGCCTGCGCTCCGCTGCTCGCCTGAGCGGCTACACGTGCTCCTGGTAAACCCTGATCTGGGCAGGCTTGAGGGTCCGGATCGTTGTCCACACTGCGCGCTCACTCAGTCCCACGGCCCACTCCTCGAGATCCTCTCCTGCATCGTGGAAGAACCACGAGTCGAAGCTGCCCAGGCCCTGCAGAGCAGGTGTGATTTCGTATCGAAGCTCGCAGTGGACCTGCACGTAGTGGTCATGATTGCCGGCACTGTCGACAGCCTCGAACTGTCGGGTGAGGTCCAGCGTGAACGCCGCAGGACCGTCAAACGAGTAGATCCCGTACTGGAACAGAAGACCATCAGCATCAGGTGCGTCCGAAACGTTGAACAGCCGCTGGCCGAAACGGAGAAAGGCAAGCCAGACGTCCTCCGTGCCCAGGTCAGCACTCACCCGCCACCCAACCTCCAGCTCGCCCTCAAGCAGTCCCACGGCCTCGTCCATCGATGGTCTCCGCGTCACACCCACCCCTCCCCTACCTCTGCTGCGGGCCCAGCGTACGCAACCAGCGAACCCCTCCCAGACACAGCGTCAGGCCCACAGCAACCTGGGACTCCACGGCTGCTTCATTTTCTAACTTAGATAGAAACATGAACTAGGCATCCATGGCGCTACAGGGAGACCAGATGTTGTCGCTTTCGAGAACCAGTGAAACTGCGCAGTGCTCAGCCAACGCGTGGCATCTCGATCAGAAGGGCGGTTCATCGGGGAAGCTCTGGCTCTGAGCAGGTGCGGGGTTGGGACTCCCCCAACCGCTGGCAACTGGCGTGGTACTCCCCCCGTTACCGTCTTTGTGGCTCCGCAATGGGGCTACCGGCGGGGGAAATAAGCAGCTCAAGCGGGCATTCTTCCTCTCCGCGTTCGCGGCCCTGGGCGACCCGGCATCGCGGGCCTACTACGACAAGAAGATCGCCCAGGGCAAGCACCACACGCAGGCCTTGCTCTGCCTCGCCCGGCGCCGGGCCGACGTCCTCTTCGCGATGCTCCGCGACGGAACCTTCTACGAATCGCGGCCGGCAGCACCGGTCACATGACCAGCGGATCAGCCAGGAGGACGACCCCATCGACCTCGACATCGAAGCCGAGCACGGGATGGCCGTAGTCACCCTCCGGATCCATCAGGACCGGCTTGCCCAAGCGTTGCCCGATCTCCCGCAAGAAGCCGCAGAACACATCAAGTCGCTCTTGGCCCTGCAACTCCCGCAGGTCGACATCGAAGTCGATGACCCCGTCGTCAAGGAAACGGAAGATCGCCAGCAGGTCAGCAGTCGGCCAGACCCGAAGCTGCGGGCACTCAGCGTCCGCCGGGCGGGACAGCACGGTCTCCGCCCGAGGCACCGGCAGCACTGTTTCGCCTTCGGAGTACTGGCACTTCCAGCTTCTCTCCTCGATGAGGTCGAGGACCATCTGCCAGTCCTTCACCGAGCAATCCGGAACACGCACGTCCGGCAGCGACCCCATCAGGTCGGGGTCGAAGAAAGAGCTCACGTCATCCCACAGAAGATCAGCCACCCCGCCATGCTGCCCGGCTACCCGATCCAACGCAGCCCCGTTTCCCTTGACCAAAGAGATAGGGGCACCCCCCCCTGTCCGGCACCCGCTCAGCAACGGCCAACAGCAGCCACGCAGCCGGACGGAGCCCCAGGAAAGCCGGAAACAGCGACCGGGGCGATCCTTTCGGCCCGCCCCGCCCCCCTGCTCTCAGACAGCAGCCTCACCAGGAAACACGCGCCCAGCGCGAAGCCGGCCGCCACCAGTCAGGTGACGACCCGCACCATGGGTTCAAGTACCTGCCATTACGGGCGCGACCGCGCGCTTTCAGTGCACCGGATCCCGCCGCCGGGGTGCCACTCCATCACCGGGCTGGCTGCGTTTCCATGCTCCGCGCACCAGGACACCGGGACCAGGCCCCCGCAGTTGTACCGGCGGCACGCGCACCCTTCCGCCCGACGTCCGTCCAGTCCTCCAGCCACTCCCGGGCCTTGGCCGGGTCGGTGGTCATCTGGCACAGCGTCCACGGGGCGGTCAGCGTGCGGGCCGCGAAGAGAACCTCCAGCCGGCGGCGCTCGGCATAGGGAAGGGCCAGCAGCTCGATGTTGTCGATCTGCAGGGCGTCGAAGGAGAAAGCGCGCGGGTTCGCGGATCTGGGACGGGCGAACACGGAAACCCGCCCCCAAGTGGAAGCTGAGATGCCTCTGCGGGCGGGTTCGCCGATGCCGAGGCGGAGACGGTGTCGACGACGGCGTAATTCGGCTCTGGCGCTGATCTTGGATGCAGTTGGTGATCTCAGTGGGCTGGCGTCCTCCGTGCGGCAGGCTTCCGTAAATGTGATGACCTGCGGTGACGGGCCATGGCACAGTCACCGTATGTCCGACGCCGTCGCTTATCCCATCTTCCGCACCCCAGACCTCGCACATGCCCGGAGCGCTGCACTTCGTCTCATGGAGTTCGGCCGCTGCGAGTACTCCGCGGTCTCCGTGTGCGCGGAGCTCCGTTCCGTTGGCGAGGTGCTGCGGGTCGCGAAGGAGCTGCCCGAGGCGCGTTTCACGGGGCATGAGGAGTGCGGGGAGTTGGACGGGGTGCCGTACGAGGACCAGCCCGCGCTGGTCTGCGGCGTTCAGGGGTCCGCTCTGCCGGTCGATCCGGTCGCGTACGAAGGGCGGCTGCCGGTGGAGTGCGAGCTGCGCGACCTGCCGGTCGGCAGCATCGAGGACGCCTTCACGGCGGCGATCGGCCCGAACGCCGGCGAGGTCCATTGGGAGGACCTGTGCTGGCCGGACGCGCCCGAGCATGGCTTTCACGGCGAGTCCAAGCACGCCGAGGTGACGCTCCTCCTGAACACCCGCACACGCGACCTCGACGAGCCCGCCGCCGACCACACCGTCCTCGTCCACGTCCGCCGCGTCACCATCGACGGCCGCCAGATGCGGGAGCCGTACGCGCACTGGCTCGCCGAGCAGGTGGGACTCACCGTCATCGGGCCCGAACAGTGGTGACACGGCGCCAGGACCGAAGATCACCAACGGTATCGATCTTGTGACGGCCGCAGCTGGCAGACATTAGGGATGCCCAGTGGTGGTCGACGATGATGCGGGGATGACTGATCAGGGCTCCGCCGCAAATTCCGGCGCTCGTACTCGACGAGGAGCACGAGTCCATGCTCGTCGGTGGCGCGGCGATCGCCGGACCGTTCATGGTGGGGGGCGCCAGCATCGTCATAGGCCAGGCGGGGACGGTGATCATCGTGGAAGGCCTGCCTTCATGCCCAGACCGCTGGAAGATCCCCCGGCCGGGCAACCACACTCGAACTCACGCCCACCATGATCGATAGAGCAACGGCTGCTCAGCTTGATCGTTAACCTCAATGCCGTTGACTTAAGGGTCTGGTGCGGGTGCGACGGCTGCGATGACCTGGAGGGTTTCTGCTGGCCGTCGGGTTGGCTGTGGTGGTCGTGGCCGGTCCGGGTCCCAGGACCGGAAGCGGGACATCTTGCGCTTCGCCTGGCGGATCACGGCCCGGAGTCTGCGGGGCGGGTTGATCTCCTCCTCGAGTTCACGGGCCACCGTGGACAGGTGCTGAGGGGGAAAAATCCCTGTTCAGCGAGGTGATGCTCCGGCGGGCTGCCCGCCGGGCCGCGGCGAAGGAGAGCCGGTCCGGATCCAGTGGTTCGCTGCGGTTCACCGCTCATCAGGACTCTCAGGCCGGTGTAGAGCACCAGGTGTGCGTAGATTTCCTGGAATACCAGGTCCGGGCTCTTGCTCGGCATGACGGTGCGGGTGCCGATCTGTGTGGTCTTCAGTTCGGCGAGCGTGTTCTCCACCTCCCACCGCTCGCCGTAGAGGGCGGCCAGTTCGGCGGCCGGCGCCGTTTCGGGATCCATGAGGGTGGTGATGAGCCGGTAGCGTTCGACCTGGTCACGGCCTGGGATGTCCAGGCTGTACTCGATCACGCGGACCCGGATGTCCTTGGGCGGCCGGACGCTTCGGCCCCGCCCGCCGCGGACGGTGGAGATCCATGAACCGTCGGGGAGAACCCTCTCGACCGGCAGCTTCCAGATCGAGGGGATCCGCCACAGCAGATCGGCGCCGGTCGCGGCCAGGCGCTGCCACACATGGGCTCCGGGCAGGCCTCGGTCGGCCAGGACCAGCATGCCCGGCCGGAACGAGCCGGCAAGCCGTTCGGCCAGGACCCGTTCCTTGACCCGGTAGGAATCGACCGCGGCGTCGCAGACCACGTGGGTTCCGGACTCGAAACCAGGACCATGACCCGGGCCAGCGGATATCCGGTGGGTCCGTTCCCCGCCTTGGTCCGCAGCCGCCCCAGCCCGGCCTCGTTGGCCTCCGTATCGGCAGCCTGCAGGGTCGTCCCGTCCATCACCATCAACCGGAAACTCCGCCAGAAAGCACCCGGCGTCCGCTCGTCGGCCACCGCCGCCCCGGCATGAACCAGCAGCTCACGCAGCACCTCCACCCCGAGATTCTGACGGGCGCGGAAAACGGCCGCCTTGTCCGGGACTCTCCAGGTACCCCACCCGTCCTCACGCCGCACCGCCTCGGCCAGCGTCCGCAGGACCTCCCGGTACGGCTCACCGGAGAACAACGCCCGAGCGAGCACGAAATACACCATCAGCCTCGGCGGCAACAGCCGCACCCGCACCTCACGGTCCCGGGACTTCGCCAACGCCACGTCCACCAGCTCCGGCGGAAACACCTCCGTCAGATCCCCCAGCCCGATCCGATCCACCAACCGAGCGGTCATCGGACACCACCCCCTGGTATCTGTTGAACCGCCAAATCACCCTAAAATCAACGGCATTGAGGTTAAAGATCAAGCTGAGTGGCTGTTGTTGTTCCGAACTTGAGGAGTGCTGGTCGAACGGGAGTCACCTGAACTCCCGACCCGACCGGTCCTCCCCCGCCATCGTGACCTCCGCGTCCATCACATCGAGCGGCAGCATGACCGCGCGCACCGGGTGGACGTCACGTCGCCGAGGTGCCCGGCCGCACGGCGAGGCCAGAGCACCCACAGGCACGACGCCTGGCGTACCACCACCAGCGTCCTCGCAGCAGTGCGCAGCTTGTCACCCGAGCGGTGGGAGGCGAGGATGTCCGCAATGGCCAACCGGCGGCGACTGTGAAAATCGCTGTCCGATCACCGGAGCACGGTGATAGACATCCGGCGTGGAAAAGAATCTTGAGTTCCCTGACCTGTTGCGACTGATCGATGAACGGTCGACCGCCTTCCGCGCCGTGGTCGCCGCCGCGCCCGGTCTCGACGCGCTGGTGCCGACCTGCCCCGGGTGGACGCTGTTCGATCTGGTGAAGCACCTGGGTGGGGGAGACCGTTTCTGGGCCGCCATCGTCGGCGCGGGGTCTGCCGACGCTCCCCCGGCCGAGGCCGTCGCCGCGCGCGCCGCGCTGGAAGTGCCGCAGGAGCGTGAGGCCCTGCTGGCCTGGCTGGACGCGTCGACGCAGCTTCTGCTGGGCGCCCTGCGCGCGGCGGGACCGGAGAGCGGTTGCTGGACGTGGTGGCCCGCGTCGCAGTCACCGCAGACCGCCGGCGGCACCGCCCGGCACCGGGTCCAGGAGACCGCGGTGCACACCTACGACGCCCAGCTCGCCGGGGGCGCCCCGCAGCCGCTGCCGGTCGAGTTGGCACTCGACGGTGTGGAGGAGTTCCTGTTCACCGTCTGCGCAACGCCGAGTGCCTGGCCGCACAAGCCCACGGCCTTCGACTTCCACGCCGCCGAGGGCCGCTCCTGGCGCCTCACCGTCGACGGCGACGGCGCACGCACCACCCGCATCCCCGCGCCCGCCGCCGCGACCGGCGAAGACTCGGACGCAGCCGGCGCCTCCGTCCACGGCACGGCCAGTGAGCTGGTCCTCTACCTGTACGACCGGATCCAGGCCGACTCCTTGCACGTTGACGGAGACGCAGGGCTGCTCGACCTGCTCCGCGCCTGGGAGCCGGAGGAGAAGTAGGACAAGTTGAGTACCTGTTTCTGGTCCTGTCATGACAGGTGGGTAAGGTCGATGTCCTGACTGTTCAAGACGGTGCCCCGTCGTCTCTGCCGACCGTTGCCCAGCTGTGTGCTCTGCGGGACTTCCTTCACGGCCGGACCTACCACGCAAGTTCCGTGGCTATCCGGCTCCGCGGGGAACCTGCTCACGCCGAGGGGTCCGCGATGGCGGAGGTGCCCCGGGTCTCTCAGGCCCTCTATGACGTGGTGTGCCGCTTGAGCATGCAGTTGTGTGCCGAGCTGGAAGGGGGGCGGCCAGGGCCGTTGGCTGACGCTGCGTGGGGAGTGATTCTCACGGTCGCGTCTGGGTGGCGGGACGCGTGCGAACTGCCCGAGGAACTGCGCCCGCTGATTCCGGACGATGAATCACGCGACTCTTGAGCGTTGAGTGCCTGGGCCTGAGCCATTCATGACATTTTGGTCGGCGAGGGCGTGGCTGTGGCTGACCCCTGCCCGACCCGCCCCCGGCTCGGCCCGGCTCTCGAACCGCCTGGGCCTGTGGTTCGCCCACGCCTACGTCATCGGCCTCTTCGGCACCCTGGCCGGCGCCTACTTCTTCCAGTTCGGGCTGTGGGAGTACCCCTGCCCCATGTGCCTGCTCCAGCGGATGTTCTTCCTGCTCGGCACGCTGGGCCCCGCCTGGATCATCGCCCGGTCCCGCAAGGGTGAGGTCACCACCCGGGAGTGGGCGGCCGGCTGGGGCTGGGCCATCGCGGCCGCGCTGATCGGCAGCATCGTCTCGGCCACCCAGGTCCTGATGCACATCGTGCCCCCCGACCCCGGTTACGCCAGCGCCCTGTTCGGCCTGCACCTCTACACCTGGGCCCTGATCGCCTTCCTGGCCGCCGCGCTGGCCGCCGCTGGCGCCCTGTTCCTGACCCCTCGGGCCGAGCCCCTGGACGCCGGCCTCGCCTCCCCCGCCCTGCGCCGGGCGGGCGCCGTCACCCTGGCCGTGCTCCTCGCCTTCGCCGCCAGCAACCTGATCGCCTGCTTCTTCCTCCAGGGCTTCGCCTGGCAGATGCCGGCGACCCCACCGGCTACCTTCTTCACCGACCTCGGCCTCTGAGGTCCTGCGCCGCCGCCCCCGGCCGGCGGGACGCGCGAAGGCCCCGCCTGCAACCGCAGGCAGGGCCTTCGTCATGCCGTGCTCGCGGACCGGGCCCCGGCCGCGGGGGCTGCGGACCCGCGCGCGGGGCCGTCAGGGAGCAGCGACGTAGACGACCTGGCTCACGGCGTTCTCGAACTGCGGCGCGCCGGTGTAGGTCGCACGCCAGTAACCCGCCCCTGCCTGCGGGGCGGTGGTGGAGAAGGCGTAGCCCTCACCGTTCCACCTGGCGTCCGGCACGGTGGCAACGGTGGTCCAGCCGCCCTTGCCGGTGGCGGAGTACTGGATGTTCACCGGGATCGTGCCCGGCGTCGAGTTGCCTTCGAACCCCATGCTGCCGCCGACCTCCACGGTCGCGGCATCGGAGCGGGTCGCGGTGAGGGACCGGAACGCGGCGGGCTGCACGACCATGATGTCGACGCTCGCCTGGGCGTCGGCCAGGAACAGGTCGTCGCTGTGCCAGCCGACCGCGATCGAGGAGTTGTTCCAGAGCGGCTGGGTCGCCGGGAAGAGCGCGTTGCCGCCGGCGTCCGTGGTGCGCTGGACGAAGTCGCCGAAGGAGTTGGAGCCCATCGTCTTGCCGGCCAGCGGCTGCCAGCCGGTGGGCGAGTTCCAGAGCAGGGTGGCGCTGGTCGAGTTCACCGTGCCCTTGAACGGGACCTTCCGCTCGCTCGGGGTCTCGACGATCTTGGTGGCGGTCTTCTTCACCGTGATCGGGAAGGTCTTCGAGGAGGACTGGTTGTAGAAGACGTGGTTCGGGTCGTACTGGAAGGCCGCCTCGATGCGGTTCTGGTATTGGTCGGTGACCGGGAGCGTGGCGGAGAAGCTGCCGTCCGCCGCGGTCGTCACCTCCGCGTACTCCATGTACGAGTTGACCGCCACGGTCAGCCCGCCCATCGGGGTGATGGCGCCGGAACCCGGCCACTGGCCCATCAGGTGACCGCTGATGGTGACGCTGCGGTGCTGGTAGTCGACCGTGGTGCGGTCGACCTTCGTGTCCTTCATGTTCGTCTGCACGGCGTAGTAGAAATAGCCCACGCCGGCGGCGGAAAGCGTGTCGCCGCCCTCGTCGGAGGCCGACACGTCGATGCGGTAGCTGCCCAGGTCCGGCAACTGGATGCGCCCGCGGTTCTTCCACGTACCGTTCTCGGCGGTGCCGGAGGTCAGATCGAAGTTCCCCACCGTGGCCACGGTCTGCTGGGTTTCCATCGAGTACAGGCTGACCTTGACGTTCTTGACGGCGCTCGGCGCGGTCAAGGACAGGACGATCTTGCCGTTGTTGGTCCAGTCGTTGTGAGCTTCCTGGACCGTGATGCCGGTGACTCCGCTGTCCGCGTGCGCGGCCGTGGTGCCGCCCAGTACGAGACTCCCGGCGGCCAGCGCTGCGGCACAGGCCAGCAGGGCACGACGAGTTGCCATTGTTCCCCCCTTGTAAACCGCTGTGTCGCCGACTGGCGATCAGCAGACGGACGCTACCAGCACCCCCGCCCCGTCCTCCAACGGGATATGCGGGACGTGGCGGGGCCGCGGTCACGACCCCGCAGGGCTGCGGTCAAGACCCCGCAGGGCCGGCGGCGCCGGTGCCCGGGCGCTGGGAGGGCTTCGGGTGGCTCAGGTGGGTACGGCTCCGGTACGCAGGGCGAACTCCCGAAGGCCTGGCAGGCGTGCCGGACTGTAGAGCAGGCTCGAGGTCATGAGCTGGATGATCACTGCCAACGAGACTGCCCAAGTAACCGGGTCCTCGCCCGTCTCCTAGACCAACCGTGGGCCCAACGCGGCGACGCGGAATCTGCAGGCTACTGCTGCTGCGTCGCCGCACACCGGCCCGGCGGCCCGGACGCGGTATGCGCGGTCCCAGTCAAGTGCAGAGAAGCCACGCGCCGACATGCCGTTACGGGGTCGGGGCCTCGCCCCTGTGCGCGGCGTGCCGCCGCGAGCGGCGGGAGTATCAAGCCCCCGCTCGGCCGTGACCCCTCCCGCACGCCCGTTCGCCGCCATCACGCTCCTGTTGCCCGACGGCCAGGAGATCGAGCGCGTCCGGCTCTACGAGCGCCAGCAACTCGACACCGGCGCCTGGGCCTACCTCGTAGGCGTTCCGCTCTGGCAGACGACCGAGGGCGGGGTGGCGGCCGCGGAGTACACGGTGTGGGTCACCTCCGCGCAGCTCCGCCCGATTCCGGGCGTCAGCCTGGACGCAGTGCCCAAGCACCGGCGACATGTCTCGCCCCCGCCGGCGGCGCCCTGGGCGTGGGTCATCGACCCGCCTGCCCGGCTCCGGCCGGCCACCGTCCATGCCGACGGCTGCGCCCTCTCCAGCGAACGCGCGCACGCCCTGACCACGGCGGCCGCGCTGGACGCCCTCGCCCGGCCGGGCACTCGGGCGTGCACCGGATGCGACGCTGCAGAAACGCTCCTGCCGATCCTCGCCCACGGCCAACCAGACCGCGTGCCGACCCAATGGAATGAGACAAAGAGGAGGGGTGGCCGGAGCCGCCTCAGCGGCGGGTATAACCCGGCTGGCGCCACAGGAAAACCGAAGGACCTCGGACCGACCTGCAACACCAGCGGAGGTTTCGAAGGCAGCCGGATCCGGGACGCCAGCCTGTCTCTACCGAGGCGGGAGCCCCGCCGCCTTCTCCACATCGTCGGCGTGCACGGACTGTGCCGGGATGGTGAAACGCCCCTGAGCATGACCGCTGACGTTCGTGGCGGTCGCTCGCCACTGGACATCGGTGCCGGCTGTTTCGCGATAGCTGTACAGGGTGACCGAGTGCAGTTCGATGGTCTCGTGGGGCCGCAGGTCCAGGGGGCTGAACCGGATGACGGTGCGTTCCCCGTCCTGCTGGATCTGAGGCACATGGTCCAGCGGCACGAACGGCGTGGGAAACCGCTGCAATCCGAGGATGCCGGTCAAGGCGAAGTCGCGGTGGCCGTACTTGGCCGGCGCCTTGGGCGTCTTGACGTCGTCGTCCTCGTCCCATGCGTATGCCTGCGCAGGCCCGGGAACGGTGAGGACGACCTCGACCTTGGCAAGGAAGGTCTCACCGGGGTTGGTCAGCTTCACCCGCAGCGCGCTCCCCGTCCTACCCGTAGCTCGGAGCAGGGTCTTCTCCATTGCCGCAGCATGGTCCTGCAGGTACTGCTCGACTTCTTCTCGGAACTCGTCGTGGGATCGGCGGTCCGGAACGGCAAGGGGGTCGCTCCAGGCCGGGAAGGCGAGGTCTGTCTTGGCCGGGCCGGTGCCGGGCAGCTGCGCCAGCAGCTTCTCGCGCGCTCCGGTGAGCGATTCCTTGATGGTGTCCGGGCTGAAGGGCACCAGAGCGACCGCGCCCGCGGTGATGTCGACGGCAACGTTGATGCGTTGGGCTGCGCGCCGGGCGCGTTCGGTGAGGGCGTCGATCTCCGCGGGACCGGCGGGCAGGGTCCGTCCTGGAGATCGGTGGAAGACCGTTCCGGCGTACGCCTTCTCGTGCATCTTCCGGAGCGGGTGGATGGGGTCGCCCCACTTCGGCGGGAACACGTCCACGAGCATGACGTGCCGGGTGCCGTCCCCGTTGTCGTAGGGGACGTAGGTGAACTGGTAGCGGTCGAAGTCGTCCCCGACGTAGCGGGCGATCCACGGGTCGACCTTCTCGACATCGTGCGTCGATACTCCGTGGAGTGCGTTTTCTTCGACCCCGACCAGCAGGTAGGCGTGACCTCCAGCCCATTGGGAGGCGACGTCCGGCATGCGGTTCGCAAAGCCGAGGATGGCCCGGGCGACGCTGAAGGCCCCCTCCGGCTTGCTGACGTCAAGGCTCGACTTCCACTCCAGCCAGCGCGTCTCGTCAGCGCTCGTGGCCCCCAGGACGGCTTCGATCAGCGCCTGCTGTCTCCTCAACCCGACTACCGGCTGGTCCGTGTCGAAATCCCCCAGAGCCATCCCAGTCCCGCTCTCTACGTCGTTCACCTGGACCACAAGCATGGGGGATCACACCGACAGCAGCGTGCGCGTGGGCGCAACCACGCCCCCACCACCCTTGGCTGGACCGGTGCCACGAAGGCGGCGGTGCTACAGGCGCCGGTAGCGGTCGAGGAGATCCTCGGCATGGTCGCCGGTGATGCCCAGGGCCGTGCCGACTTCCTCCGGCTCCATCGACCTGTGCGCGGCCTGGGCCGCGTCGTAGCCGATGCCCCGCGCGAGGATCTCCAGCCGTCTCGCGGCCTTCAACGCCGCGGCCGGCGACTCGCCCAGGAGGCGGTCGAGTGCCTCGGTCATCTGAGTCAGCAGGTCGTCGACTTCCCCGGGGAACGCGATGGTCGAGGCCTCGACGGTCTCGATGTGCCGGTCCCAGTCATCTCGGCAGTTCTCCGCGTCCAGGTACGTCGGCTCGTCCTCGTGCAGGGGCTTGTCGCCGATCCGCTCCCAGTCCAGCGGGTACTCGGTACCGGTCCAGCCGCACTCGCACACCGCGCGCAGCAGGTGGGCGCGCGGTCCGTAAAACGGCCGGCCGCCGTACGCGGCCCAGAACTCGCTCGTGTGCCCCACCGAGGAGTTCCCGTCGAAGTACACCGGCTTGGGCACACTCCCATCTTCCAGTAGTACTCCCACCCGGCCCCGGTGCGACTTCCCGAACTCGTCCGTCGTCCACGACTCGTTCCGCATCCCTGCACCCCTTTCCGTCACTGCGGCGGGCAACCACGCGCACGCGCGGCCGCGAACCCGCGACGAACCATCCCGCAGCCAGCACCACGCGCGAGGCGAAATTCGGAAGAACAACACCAGGGTTCCCGGTGGCGAGGCTCCGACACCCGGCTCGGTACCGACGCGTGCAAAACCGATCAACCGCCTCGCGGTCTTCAACGCTCCTGAGATCGTGGCCGCATGAAGATGACCAGCATCCGCCGCCCGGCAACCTTGCGACCACTGGAACACCTGGCTGAGCTGAACACAGACGGGCTGTAGGGAAATCCCAAGTCGAACGCGCAGCGCCCCCCGCACCGACGTCTGCAGCCGGGGCGCTGTCGGCCGCTTTCTCGACTACAACGACCGCCTGGACGACCGTGTGGTACCTCACGTGATCCCCCACCCGCAGCCCCACCTGCCCCGCCCATTCGTTCGGCGAAGCGCCTAGTTCGGAGCTGCCGGCGGTGGGCTCTGTCGAAGTGGTGACTACACGGCCCCCGACTGGGACCGCCAAATGGCATGCTCCAGTCCGCCTCTGTCGTGCCCGAGAAGCGCGGCGGCTTCCTCGTACACCGCGCGCAGTTGCTCATAGGGGAGAACCGGAACGCCAGCATCTGCAGCGAAGGTGCGCAGATGTACGTCGACGGCGATCTGCGAACGGCCGACGAGGTTGCCCATGTAGTCGATGCTCTTCGGGCCTACGCCCTTCACTGTGCGCAGAGCGGCGCGATTGGCCTGCTGGTCGAGCCAGGCGTGGAGATCGTCGTAAGTGTCAACCCCGTTGGCAGCCAGGAGGTCGGTGATGGCGTGAGCCGTCGCGACCTTCTGGGCGTGATTGAACTTCATGGCGACGGCGAGGTCTTCCGTGGCGAGCCGGCTCTGGAACCCGCGAACTGTGTTCGCATCCGGCCAGTTCGTTTGCAGCCGGATAAGCCGCGGCCGGAGGGTCGCCTCGTAGTTACACCGCGGCTGGAAGCTGACATCGCAGATGACAGCACCCATGTGAGTCCACCCGCCGGGCTGCGGAAACAGGCCACCGCCCAGAAGGTGCTGAATGTGGTCGGCGAGCCGCTGGGCAAGGCTGGGTACGGTCACGGTCCCATGATGAAGCCCTGGTCTGACAATCTGGGGGCAAAGCGCGAAATTCTCGAACGCTTGGGCGGGACGGCGGCGCTGCTACTGTAACCGCTCTGTTCTGGTGAGCTGAAACAACCAGCCTGGCCCTGCCGGCCAGGGCCAGAGCACTATCACCGCTGATAGCGGCCTGGCCCTACCCACAGGGCCGGACCTGGGAGACTAGGGATCATGACCGACCGTCGACCGCTCTCGCTGCCCGCCTTCTCCGAGCCCGCTTCCGACGCTCCCGTACCCGCCCAGGCGGGTGGGCGCCGGCTGATGCCGGTCGAGCAGGGCGCCGACTTCCGCCAGCCGCCCGGCGAGACCGAGCCCGAGCCCGCACCCGCCCCGGCCCGACGTCCGCTCGCCCCCGTCGGCCTCACCTTCTCAGACCCGGACCGCCATATCTGAGCGCTACCACCACGGGTTGCGCCACGTCCAGGACCAGCTCACCACCTAGCCCCACCGCCCGGTGTGCCAGCGCCTCCACCTGCACAGTGGTCGTAGCCGGCCCGGCTCACGCCTCGGATATCGTGTCCCTCTACGGGGTGCCATAACGGATGTGACGCCCCCCACCGGAGGTAGTCAGCGTATGAGTTCAAAGCGCAGCAAGAATCCAGCCTTGCCCGTACTTGACGACGCATTCCGACTCGCGTCGGTCAAGGACGCCGAAGAGTCCACCCGTGACTTGGCCGCGCGGATGGCCACCACCGAGCTGCGCCGCGTTTCCCACCCGGGCCGGGTCACCTGGGAGCCCACCGATCAGGCCGAGCCCGTACCGGTCCCGCCGACTGTGGTCGACGGTGACGGGGACCTGTGGCTGCGGGACCGGGGCACTGGCACCTGGACCATGCCCGAGTTCAACCCGAATGAGTTCCCGGCCCGCTGTGGCGAGGTTCTGACGTGGAACCAGCTTGCCCGCGAGTTCGGCCCGCTGACCGCACTGGCCGACGACCGCCGCATCGGCGGCGGCCGGCGCTGACCGCGCAGCCTTCTGGGATGACCGCGCCCCTGAAGCGCCCGTTACGGGTAGCTGGGAGCTCCAGCTCACCGCCGAGCTCGACGATGGCGGCGAGCAGGTGAGCGTGGTGGTGGCGTGCGACGGCCTCGAGCAGCGTGGTGCGGGCCTGGCGCCACCCGATGTCCTCGGTGCGGCCGGCCTCGGTGGACCAGCCGGGTAGCGGTCGGCCTTCAGTTGCCGTGAGCGCGCGGCCCAGCTCGCCGATCGACTGCTGCCAGTCGGCCAACTGCCCGAGCAGGCCGCGCACCAGCTCGTCGCCGGCGGCCGCCGGGCCGGCGCCGAAGGCCCGCGCTTCGGCGGCGGCCTCGGCGAGGACGTCTTCGTCCAGGTCCTCGAGGGATCTCCAGAAGGCGCCTCCCGGCGGAGTCTTCGTCGAGCCGGCCGACCACGGCCTCGGACGTTCCCGCGGCGGGCTGACCACCAAGATTCACCTTGCCGTCGAGCAGGGACAGAAGCCCCTTTCCATCGTGGTCACGGCCGGGCATCGGGGCGACTCCCCACAGTTCGAGCCCGTCCTGGAAGCCATCCGAGTGCCACGGCTCGGCCTGGGCAGACCGCGCAAACGCCCGGACCGGGTGCGAGCCGACAAGGCGTACGACTCCCGCAGCAACCGTTCCTACCTGCGCAGACGCGGGATCAAGGCCACGATCCCAGTCCCGGCGGACCGCGTACGCAACCGGCTTGGGCGCGGTTCACGCGGCGGACGCCCGCCGAAGTTCGACAGGGACGACTACAAGCAGCGGCACCCCGGTCGAGTGCGGGATCAACCGGCTCAAGCGCCACCGAGCCGTCGCCACCAGGTACGACAAACTCGCCGTCCGCTATGAAACCACAGTACTGGTCGCAGCCATCAACGAATGGCTGTGACCAGCACTTTCACAACAGGCCCTAGTCCGGGACCGTCATGATGTACGTGACACATACCCATCCACCGGCCCTCCACACCCACCTGAAGCATCCCAGTTCCTCAGGCGGACCATCGTCATGACGGGACGACCGGGCAACGTACTTAGTGACAATCTCACCGTCCCGAACGGTCGACACCCCAACCTGGCGATCAAGGTCAACCCCCATGCCGTCAACTACCCCACCGATATACCCAATGGAGTAGTCTTTTGCGACATCCGGGTACTTTTCGAACACTGCCTGAATGTCATTGAAAAAGGCAGTGTCGTGAGTCGGTCCGATCTTCGGCTTCGCCTTCATGGATGCTCCAGGACGCCGGTGCTTGCCTGACCCCGCACGAGGCGCAGAACGCCTACGGCGCAATCACTCCACCACGATGCCCACGTGATTGCTAGCGCCACTGGAGTGAAGTGGGCAAGCCCGTCGGCCCCATCGGTACTGGGCGAGCCTGCCTATCGCGGGCGTCGTAGAGGGGGAGGGTGGTCACCCCGCCCTGCCGCTTGTAGTCGACGTCCACCGAGCCGACCGGGGACAGCCACCCGAGCCTCACCACCTGGTCGAAGTCGAGGTGGCGGACGCCCAAGCGCACCGCGCTTTGGTCCGGGCCGAGGGGTACGTGCCGGTCAAGGAGGGCGGGCAGGTCCCGGCGGCGGCCGAGCGCAGCCACCTGGCCCGGATGGACGTCGGCGAACTCTGTGTCCCCGCCGAGGTAGACCAGCAGACCGGCCTTCACGAGGCGGCCGACCGCCGAGGCGGTCACCCTCGGCCGGAGAATCGGCAGCGGCACCCCAAGGGCCTCCGTCAGCCGGTCCGCCGCCCACCCCGCCCCCACGGGACCCCGCAAGGCGCTGCGTCAGGCGCAGTACGGGGGCTGAGCATGTCCGTCCTACCGCCCGACCTCCCTCGGCTGCGGACTCTGGCCACCTACCTGCGCGGCGAACTCGGCCGCGCACAGAAGGCCCTTGCCGCCGCCGAGGAACGCGAGGCCTGGCCGCACGTCGGCGGCCCCTGCCCGAGCCGCCCGCGTGGCTGATCGAGCGCGGTATCGGGGCGGGCCGACTGCCGGTGCGGGTACACGTCGGGGGCTGCTGGGATGCACGAAAGCGCTGCTCGCCCCTGAGCGGCGAGGAGGCGCGCCGAGCGCTGGCCGAGCAAGTACCCCCCTGCCCGCACTGCCGGCCCGACGTGGCCCTCGGAGTGCTGGAGTGAGCGGGTACCGGCAGGGTGGAGGGATGAGCCCAGGCCTGCGCGTGATCGTCTACCCGCCCGACGCCCAGGGCGGCCGCCGTGTCCGCTGCGACGGCGTAATCCTCGGCCGCGCCCTGGGCCCCGGCGACCTCCTGGAGTTCCTGCGGCGGGCCGGCCTGGACCCCGACGACGTCCACCTCGACGACCCGCTGCTGATCGAGTGGCACGGCGGCGGACCAGCCGCTGGACCCCCGACAGCGGCGAGGAGTAAACGGCCCTCTACGGCGGGCGGTGCACTTGCACGGACGGTAGGGGCTCCCAGGGTGGTAAATCGCCGGTACACCCGAATCGGACGCGGGCACGCGTCGAGCACGTACCGCGCGGTGCGCGCCGTCAGTGCCGCTTCGGAACTGCGCCGGCCGCGGTGGCTGGCGACGAGGACTTCGAGTGCGGCGAGGGCCTGCCGCCGATGGGCAGCATCCCCGCCCAGCCCGAACGGCCTAGTAGCCTCTAGCCATGTCAGACGATGCACTACATAAGGAAACGTTCCAGTTACCCATTGACCGTTCCATCTTCGGAATTCAAGAGGACAGGTCAGACGACGAGCTTTCTTCTCCTGCCTGGCTCGAACTGGAGATGGATGAAGTTCCGGTTCGCGTCGCTCGCGGTGCTGTCCGCATCATGAGTCTGGTCGGAACCCACCGGCCCCTTGTCACGGTTGAGGTCCGAAAGAATCATCGCGAGCCCCCTCTTTCAGAGTTCGAACGGATTGGTCACGGGCACTATCTGACGTACAGTGGCAGCGCGAATTTCTTCACAATTGATGGCCCGCACGCGTCATTCTCATTGACGCCAAACGGCGAGTATGAGCTCAATGTGTGGCGCAAAGGGGGGGGCGAAACGGCACGGGAACGGCACGATGAACTCATGGGGCGGGTGTACCCCATCGAAGGGCTCGAAGAATACCTGATCCAGTTCATCGAGCAGTAGTACAGCCTGGTGGCCCGCAGAATACATTCTGCGGGCCACCACATTCGCTGCGTCAGTTATCCGACCGCGCGCGTTGCTGTGCTCTTTAGCCTGGGCCTCGTACTCCGGCGTGGGCAGAGCAGGCTTCGGCGGCTCCATCAGCCTGTAAGGACTGGACGAACTTTCGGCCCGTCTCGTAATCGGTGCCTAAGAGCTCGTAACAGGATCTTACTGAGATGCCCTGGTCGGGCGTAACCGGTGT
>NZ_JBHWVJ010000126.1:0-17835 GCF_042736725.1 Streptomyces sp. NPDC060028
GCGACTGCCCCCTGCCCAGGGCAACTCAAAGATCATTTACGGGACAACCCTTAGGGACACACCCGAACCCGGCGATCACGGGATTCCCGCCCGGCCTGGTACTGGGTGCCGTGCACCCTGCGGACGCTGCGGCTCTCCAGGCCAAGAGCGATCTGATCGTGGCGTACAACAACGCGGCCGGTCAGGCCGAGGACTTCGACCTTCCGGCGGCAATCGGCTCGGGGACGTCCGGCCCCACAGAGCTGATTCCGGGCGTCTACACGAGAGACCCCGCCGGCAGTGTCGGACTCACCGGCGACCTGGTCCTGAATGCGGGGGGAAACCCCAATTCGGTCTGGGTGTTCCAGATTCCTGCAGCCCTGACGACGGCAACCTCCAGCCGAATTCTCCTCACGAACGGCGCTTCGCCGTGCAACGTGTTCTGGCAGATCGGGAGTTCGGCGGAGCTCAACACCAACACCACTTTCGTGGGCACCATCATGGCGCTGACCTCGATCTTCCTGCGAACGGGGACGAACATCGAGGGCCGGGCGCTGGCCCGTAACGGCGAAGTGACGCTGGACAACAACCGGATCTTCCTCGGCGGGTGCGCCACCGGCGGAACTACCTCCGGAACGACGACCGGAACGACGACTGGAACGACGACCGGAACGACCACGGGCACGACCGCCGGAACGCCGACTGCCGGATCGACGACCGGTACGACCGTGGGTCTGATCGGTGGCGGCCTCCTGGGCGGACCGATCGTCGAGCTCGTGTCCGGCGGCACCTCGGGGAACATCGCCGGAAACACGGCCGGGAACACGACCGGTGGCAACACGACTGGCGGGACCATCACCGGAGGGAACGTCACCGGAGGGAACGGCGGTCAGCCCGGCGGGCCGGACCACGGTGGGCCGGGCAATGGCGGCCAGGACCACGGCAGCATGGAGCACCACGGGCAGGGCAATGGGCCCGAGGAGGGACCCGGTAAGCCGGACCACGGCCACGACCACGGCCACGGCCACGGCCACTATGGGAAGCCCGGCGACCACTACGGCTACGGCTACGGCGACAAGCCCGAGGGTCACGAGGGTCACGAAGGCCACGAAGGCCACGAGGACTAGGCAGCAGGCTGCACGAAGCCCGTTCATCGGATGACGGCGCGCGGCGGAATCCTCATCGAATCCGCCGCGCGCCGTCAGTGAGAGTCGCAGAGACCTCAGGCGAACAGCAGACATGAGAAAGACCGGGTGGGCGGTGTCGATCGGAATTGAATCTGTGGGTGTGAAGGGACTTCATCAGTACGATTCCGGTCCGGCCCCCCAGGAGTGCCATGACGGAGCGGTCAGACCGGGTAAGTCGCCCATGGGTGTTCGTACGCTGAAAGCAGGGCTGCACACCGCCGTAGCCCTCTGTCTGGTGACGACCCTGGTCCACGTCGCCTTGGTGTTTCTTCATGTGGCCCCGTCCAACCCTGTATCGAAGCGGTACAGCTCACAAATCAATGGATGGGTGTATCCGCTCTTCGAACAGAACTGGCGGCTCTTCGCCCCGGACCCCGACTCCTTCAACCGAAAAATCCTGGTGAGAACCGCACACACCGACTCCAAAGGTTCGGTGCAGGTGACCCCCTGGTTCGACCTGGCTGCCGTGGACCATTCCGCAGTCGACCACAATGTATTTCCGAGCCATACGTCCCAGAACCTTCTGCGCCGCGCTTGGACCTCTTATGTCGAGACACACGGAGGAAGCGACACGGCACGCTCGGAACGGGCCCTGATGTTGCAGAAGTACCTGCGCAACATCGCCGCGGACCGCGTCGCCGCCCACAACGACGGCGGCACTTTCGACTTCATTCAGCTCCGGGTCGTCACACTGCCCGTCGCTGCGCCCGGCACAGTGGCCGGGGACCGCCCGCCGGCACCCACCGAGGACCGGCTCCTGCCCTGGTGGAAGGTGACCTCCCATGGGAAATGAGCAGATCCCCCAGCCCGCCTCCACGCCAGCCACGCAGCACCGACCTACGACCCAGGAGACTTCGGTCGCCGGCACGGCCCACCGGTGGCTCCTCGACCGGATCGGCGATCTGTGGGCGCTTCTCACCGACCGGCCGATCTCCCTGTACGCTGCCTCGGTTCTGCGCATCGGCTACGGGCTGCTCTACCTGATCTTCCTGCTGCGCGAGTTCCCGCACCGTGACGAGATCTGGGGCCCCGGCTCCCCCTGGACACCCGCGCTGGCAGAACAGCTCTTCGACCAGACGGGCTGGAACAGCATCCTGCTCCTGTCCGACAGCCGTGCCTACTTCGAGCTCTGCTACGTGACGGCCCTCGTCACGTCCGCGCTGTTCATGCTGGGCTGGCGGACCCGCGTCGTGTCCGTCCTCTTCGCCGTCGTGGTGACCTCGTTCCATGCCAGATCGATCTTCATGACGGACGGGGGCGACAACCTGACCCTGCTGATGGCTCTCTACCTCGTCCTCACCGCGTGCGGTCGGCGCTGGTCCCTGGACGCACGCCGAGATCGGCTCAAGGCAGCCCGTGCGGGCAACGCGCCGGAGCCGGTGAGGAGCCTCTACGCACAGCAACTCCACGATGCCCGTACCACCTTGATCACAGTGGTGCACAACTGCGGCATCCTCGTCATCGCGGCACAGGTCTGCTTCCTCTACGGATCGGCCGGCCTGTACAAGATCCAGGGCCCTACCTGGGGCGGCGGCACCGCTCTGCATTACGCGCTGAACCTCGAACTCTTCCAGCCCTGGCCCGCGCTCTCCCACCTCGTGGACGAGTACCCGATGGTGATCGCGATCGCCGGCTACCTGACGGTGCTCCTGCAGGTCGCCTTCCCGTTCGTACTCTTCGGCAAGCTCAAGTACCCCGTTCTGACCGTGCTGCTGGGCATGCACATCGGCATCGCAGTGCTCCTGGGACTGCCCCTCTTCTCCGGCGCGATGATCATCGCGGACGCCGTTTTCCTTCCCGACCGCTTCTACGCCTTCCTGCCTCGCCTGTGGCGACGCGCAGCACGGCTCACAGGGATGTGGCGACCGGCACCCGGCCGAGCGGCGGAATTCGGATCCGTACCATCGCAGGACAGGCCAGGCGTACCCGGCTCCAAGCATCGGGCCGCTGCCTGCACAGAAGGACACCACGCTGCTACCGGGCTGGCATCCGAGCAGAGCTGAGCAGCCGCGCGGACCGCAGCGCGGTCACGGGCCATGCCCGCCTCGGTGTGGCCCGCGTACGGGAAAAGGCATCGGGCATCCGCGGGATGTTGTCCAGACCTCTGACCCCGGTTGGAAACTCAGCCCCGCTGGTTGAGAGCTCGGGTGAGGTCCCCGCTCACGGCGTTGAGGTGCCCTCGGGGTTGGTCTTCGTCCGCAGCAACAGCTCCAGCCGTGCCCTTCCTCCTCGAACTCCATGTGCCGGATTCCCTCGTGGGCGAGGGTGACCACCGCGGGAGTGTTGCCCGGCTCCCAGTCGACGGTGATCAACCCTTCGCCCGCCAGGTAGGTTCAGGCGGCGGCCAAGTCCTGTTCCGGTACGTGGAGGTCGCGCCGCAGCTGTCCGGTGATGCCGAGGAGGCGGTTGCCTTCGAAGGCTTCGGACAGGACTCGGAGCACCCGTTCGCGGTAGGTCTTGCGTTCGCGCAGCGTGGCCATGACCGCGTCCTCTCGTGTGCGGGGGTCGGCTTCCGGGCCTGGGCTCTTAGGTTTCGTCGGAGTGTGCGCCGGTGCCGGCGGGGGTTCTGCTGGCGGCCGCAGGTGCGGGGCCCCGCCCGGCCGCAGCTCCTCGTTCTGGGCCGCAACGACGCGGCCGGCCGGCTGTGCGCGGTCGCCCGGACGGTAGCGCTCCGCCCGGACGTAGCCGGGCGGGTCGGTGAGCACCTGGCTGGGCCCGGCCCGGGCATCGCCGCCGCGTAGGGCAGTCGTGACGTCCTGGATGCGGTGTTGGTCCGCCCGGATGTGGTAGCGGAGATCAGTGGACCGGGGCGGGGTTTTCCCGCACCCGCTGCGCTTCGTACCGCCGCACGCTGGCAGGACACCATCCGCGAGAATCGCCCCCGGCCCAGCAGACTGGACCCCTACAAGCCCTACCTGGAGCGACGCTTCGCCGAGGGATGGATCATCGTCACCCACCTACACCGTGAACTCGTTGCCGACAACGCCCCCGTCACCTACCAGATGGTCCGCAACCACATCGCCGACCTCCGTGGGACTCCGGCTGGAGGCCGACGGCCTCCAGGATGGGGTGGTGGTTGACGTAGGCGGGGTCGCTGAGCCACACCGTGGCGCCCGGGCGGGTCCGGGAGATCAGATCCGCCAGCAGCCGCAGCGCGCCGCTGCCCGCGACGGTCTGGACCGCAATGGCCCGGTCGGCCGCGCCGCCGGAGCCCAGGACCAGCGACAGCATCGCGCGGTAGAAGGCGGTGTTTCCGGAGAGCCCCCGGTACTCCTTGGAGTCGGAGCGCTCCGCCAGGCGTATCTCGGCCTCGCGGACGGCGGGAGGAGGAGCTCAAGCATCTACGGGACCCTTGGTGTCGAGGGGTGTGCTGGTCGGCCTGGGGGCCGGCCATGGGGGACCGGGCCGATCGCGGCCGGGGGCGCCGGTTGGCGAGTACGACGTCCGCGGTGATGAGGGGTACGCCGATGAGCACGCTGAGCGTCGGGGACTCGTCGAGCAGGGGGACGGCGACGGGGCTGAGGCTCCCGACCACGGAGCTGCGTTCCGCACCGAGCCGGCGGATGGCGAACGCGTACAGCAGCCCGGCGCAGGCAGACCCCGAGCCCTTGCACCAGCAGGAACAGCAGGATGTCGGATTCGGCGGCGGACGCCAGGCCGGTGGGGAGCACGCCGGTCAGGACCAGGAGGGCCACCACGGCGAGGGACGGCAGGCACAGCAGCCCGATCGATCCGACCGGGTCGAGCTCCACCTCCTTCAGGCCGACGGTGTAGAGGGCCCACAGCCCGCTGGTGACGAGGAGGACGCCGACGCCGACCAGTACGTCCGTGTCCAGCGGGACGACGTGGTGCCAGACGAGCGCGACCACGCCCACGGCGATCAGCGCGAGCCCGGCTGCCTGCGTCCCCCGGCGCGCGCCCCGGCCGACGACGACCATGAGCGCGCTGACGAAGAGCGGGACCATTCCGGGGATGAGCGAGCCGACGAACGCCGCCGAGGTCAGGGAGCCGCCGTACATCGCGGCGAGGAAGAACGGGACCCCCGCGCCCAGATGATCTTGGCGGCGGTGGCCGGGCGTACGGCGGCGATGCGCTGGCGACGCCACCACAACGCGGGCGCCTACGGCAGCGTCAAGCAGTCCAGGATCCACCCGGCTCCCGCGTGAGGCCGCCGGTTCACTGTTGCGCGGGGTCCGGCAGCGGCTGCTCCGACCAGATGATCTTCCCGTCGGGTGTGTAGCGGGTACCCCACCTGCGGCTGATCTGGGCCACCAGGAAGAGCCCGCGGCCCCCCTCGTCCATGGTCGCGGCGTACCGCAGATGCGGCGAGGTGCTGCTGCCGTCGGAGACCTCGCAGGTCAGAAGCTTGTCGTCGTTCAGCAGCCGGACGCGGACCGGTGCGCTGCCGTGCCGGATGGCGTTCGTGACGAGTTCGCTGAGTACGAGCTCCATACCGAAGGCGAGCTCGGACAAACCCCATCCCTCCAGCTTCTCCACGGCGCGGGCCCGCACGGCTGCGACGGCGCTCGGCTCGAAGGGCACCTCCCAGTCGGCGATGCGGTCCGCGCCGAGCGCCCGCGTCCGCGCGACCAGGACGGCCACGTCGTCGCGGGGGCGCACGGGCAGCAGCTCCTTCAGGACCGCCCGGCAGGTCTCGTGCGGCCCCCGGTCGGGGTGGGCGAGTGCCGAACGCAGCAACTCGAGCCCCTCGTCGATGTCCCGGCCCGGGTCCTCGATCAGGCCGTCGGTGTACAGCACCAGCTGCGAACCCTCGC
Source organism: Streptomyces sp. NPDC060028 (assembly GCF_042736725.1). Lineage (NCBI taxonomy): Bacteria > Bacillati > Actinomycetota > Actinomycetes > Kitasatosporales > Streptomycetaceae > Streptomyces > Streptomyces sp. NPDC060028. Next base: position 5,942 of record NZ_JBHWVJ010000126.1, read on the forward strand.
TCAGGTCCAGCTCCGCCGACTCGAAGGGGAAGCCACCCAGCCCCAGTGGCGCGCCCGGGGGCAGGTCGGGAAGCTCCGTGGAGCCGTCCGGGCGCACCACGAACGGCGGCACGTGCCCCGCGCGGGCTACCGTGCACCGCTGGGTCACCGCGTCGTACACGGCGTACAGGCAGGTCGCTCCGAGCAGGCCACTGCCGTCGACACTGCCCTCCCTGCTCTGGTCGATGTACTGGACGAGGTCGTCGAGACGGGCCAGGAGTTCGTCGGGAGGCAGGTCCAGGGACGAGAAGTTGAGCACGGCCGTGCGCAGCTGGCCCATGGTGGCCGCGGCGTGCATCCCGTGACCGACGACGTCGCCCACGACCAGGGCGACCCGGCTGCCGGGGAGCGGGATCACGTCGAACCAGTCGCCGCCGACCCCGGAATGTGCCGGCAGGTAGTAGTGCGCCACCTCCACGGCGCTCTGCTCGGGCAGGTCGCGCGGCAGCAGGCTGTGCTGGAGCGCCACGGCCAGGGTGTGCTCGCGGGTGTAGCGACGGGCGTTGTCGATGGTCACGCCGGCCCGGGCCACGAGCTCCTCGGCGAGCGAGAGGTCCTCTTCGTTGAAGGGTTCCGGTTTCCGCGAGCGCCAGAAGTTGGCCACGCCGAGTACCACACCGCGGGCCTTGAGGGGAGCGGTGATCAGGGAGTGGATCCCGAAGTCGATGATCTCCTGAGCCCGTGGGGGGTCCTGGGCGTGCCAGCCGGGTGCGTCGGCGAGGGAGGAGACCACCTCGGCCCGCCCGCTGCTGAAGCCGCGTGCCTGCGGGGTGGAGGGCACGAAGTCGATCAGCCTGCCGCGCGGATAGAGCGGCGAGTCGTCGCGGATGCCGCTGGCCCCGGTACGGCGCAGCTCCGCATCCGCGGTGGGCTCGTCCCCGTGGAGCACGGGCTCGGCCAGGTCCACGGTCACGAAGTCCGCGAAGCGCGGTACGGCGACGTCGGCGAGCTCCTGGGCGGTCTGTTCCACGTCGAGGGTGGTGCCCACGCCGACGCCGGCGTCGTACAGCAGCCTCAGTCGCCTGCGGGCCGCATCCGCCCGGGTGCTCAGGACGCGCATGTCGGTGGAGTCGCGGATGGTGACGGCCGCCCCCTCGGGTCCGCCGCCGGCCCGCGTCGGCCTCTGATTGATCACCAGCAGCCGGTCCCCGGCCTCGAGCACCTCGTCGGTGGCCGCCCGGCCGGACAGCAGGAGGTCGGCCACGTGCCGGTCGAGGCCGGGCAGCTGCCGGATGAGTGCCCCTTCGGCATCGGGGGGAAGCCGGAGCAGCCGCTTCGCCTCGTCGTTCGCGAGCAGTAGCCTGCCCTCGCCGTCGGTGATCAGCACGCCCTCGCGGACGGCGTGCAGCACCGCGTCGTGGTGCTCGTACATCCGTGTCATCTCCAGCGGGCCGAGCCCGTGGGTCTGGCGCCGGAGCCGTCCGCTGATCAGTGCCGCGCCCGCGGTGGCCAGTGCGAGACCGGCCGCACTGACGCCGAGGATCACGGGGAGCTGCCGGTTGACCACACCGGCGACGTTCTTCACGGTGAGTCCGGCGGACACCAGTGCCACGACCCGGCCGTCGTCCGAGAAGACCGGCACCACGGCCTGGATCTCGTTGCCCAGCGGACCAGCCACGCTCTCCGTGTACACGTGGCCGGCGAGCGAGGGCGCGATCGTGCCGACGAACCGCTTGCCGATGCGGTCGGGGAGGGGGTGGGTGTACCGGATCCCCTCGGTGTCCATCACCACGATGAAGTCCACCCCGGCGGCCTTCCGCGTCGCCTCGGTGCGCGGCTGGAGCAGCGCGGAGGGATCGGGGGAACGAAGGGCCTCCTGCAGCCCGAGCGAGTGTGCGAACGTCTCGGCGACCGCCACGGACCGCGCGCGGGCCTCGCGGTCGACGTCGTGGCGCGACTGGAGCACCAGCGCCAGCACAGCACCGGCAGCGAGCAGCACCACGACCGCCAGCTGGAGGACGAATACCTGCCTGGCGACGCTCCGCGGGCGATGTCTGTTCAGTGACCGCACCGACGCCCCCGGTACGGGTTGCAAGGACGGGTCACGATTCCAGTTGTAGCACTGTCGACGGCCCGCGGTACCCCGGTCGCCGATCCCACGCCGCCGAAGAGCCGCCCGACCACCACAGTGGCGGCGCTGGCCGCGGCCATGAACCGCTGCGAATGACACCCCCGCCGGTTTTTTCGGCCCCGGTGCTCAGACCGAGCCGTACCTCGGTCGGGGGCGATCGTGCGGGCCGTGCCGCACGTCAGCCGGCGAACCCCGGCACCACCAGACCTGATCCGTACGCGATCACCACCGCGTGGGTCCGGTTCTGCGCGCCGAGCTTGGTCAGCACGTTCCCGACGTGCGTCTTCACCGTCTCCAGGCTCACCATGAGTGACTGGGCGATGTCCGGTTTGGGCAGGCCGGTGGCCATCAGCCGCAGCACCTCCTCCTCCCGCCCCGTCAGCGCCGCCTTCGGCAGCGCCTCCGCAGAGCCCAGCGGGCGGGCGGCGACCATCCGGCGCAGGGCCGCCGGGAAGAGGATCGCCTCTCCCGCGGCCACCACGCGTACCGCCTCGGCGATCTGCCGGACCGGAAGCCGCTTGAGCACGAAGCTGCTGGCCCCCGCGCTGAGCGCCGCGGTGACGTAACCGTCGTTCTCGAAGGTGGTGATCACCACGACCTTCGACGGTCCGACGGGCGGGGCCGGCTCGGCAAGGAGCTGCCGGGTGGCCTCGATCCCGTTGCACCTCGGCATCCGCACATCCATTAGAACCACCTCCAGTCGCAGCAGCCGCGCCTGCTCTACGGCCTCGACGCCGTCGGCTGCTTCTCCCACCACCGCGATCCCCGGCTGCGCCGCGAGCAAGGTGCGCAGACCGCTACGGGAAGCCGAGCTCCTCGAAGCTCTCCTGCCCGACCAGGGGCCCCACTGACCGGCGGACGATGGCGCTAGAAGAGGCCGGTGGAGGTGTACTGCGTGAGGTTCGCAAGGATCTCGCGCAGCCACGGGCTGCGAACGGCTGGTAGCCGGACCAGGGTGTGCTGGAACGTTCCCCTGTCGGCCCGGAACAGGTGAATGGGGCGAGGCGGAAGCGGGTCGTCGCGGAGGACGTCGTGGGGTATCCCGCCCGACGCGGGAACCGGCAAGTACGGCTGGGGGGATACCAACCACAGCCAGACCCCCAGCGGCAGCGGGTATGCCGATACAGCCGGGCTGGCTGGGGTCCAGGTCTGACCCGTCTGCGGATGGATCGGCACCAGGAGGATGTCGACGCCTGCGTCGGGAGCGGGCCGTCCAGGTCCAGCCAGGACGGCGCGCCGCTTCGGCGGGCCCGCGGGCAGCAGGGCGTCGAGCGCGCGTTGGAACACGTCCCCGGTCAGACCGCCTGGGACCTTCACCGGTTGCCCTTCGGAGGCGACCAGTAGGTGGGCGAGCGCCTGGCCAGCTCCCGCCTCCCATTGCGGACTCCACGACCAGTAATGGCTCGACCCGAGCCGTCCGCCCCACGTGGCCATTGGCTCGAACGGGGGCGTGCTCTCCCCGTTCTCGGTCAGTTCCTCCCAGGAGCGCGGCGCAGCGTCGACGCCGTCTAGGAGGACTCGGTACACGGCATCTGAGCTGAGCCGCACTGCCTGCCAGAGCGAGCAGTCGTCGATCCTGGTCGCCAGAGGTAGGTCGCACGCCACGCAGGCCAAGTTGGGGCCGTCGGCCCCGTCGAGGCCACAGCAGGCACCGCCGCGCTTCTCGGGGATCAGCCGGGTTCCGCGGATATCACCGGGCGCGATGACAGCCGCGGCGGGCGCGCTGTCGGACAGGGCGTAAACCGGCGCGTAGATGCCGCGTGCCTCCGCACCGGAGCCTCGGCCAGCGGGCCAGGGAGCCGACACGGAAGTGAAGGATGCTGTCACCGGCGGGGCTTCTCTTCCATGGCATGACGGGGCTGCCGTCATGGATGCCGTCTACTGGAAGCTCACCGCACCCCAACGGAGCGACTTCATCCTTCGATATTTCCAGGTCAGTACCGGAGTCGAGGCCGTCATCGAAGACATGAGGGGCACCCTTACCTCAGAGGCCCGCATCCAACTCGCGGCCATCCTGCAGCAGGTCTCGAACGGACTCCTCAAGGATGGGTAACCCGCCGGAAAACCGGCGGAGGGGCAGCGCACGGTGCTCGTCGAGTGCCTCTGCCGTTCACGGCGCGTAGGCCGTAGCAGTGACTCCTAGTGGCTCCGTCTCGCTGACTGCGGGATGGAGCCACTCCGTGTTTTACGGCCGTAAAACTGCTGCCCACGACGCTGCCATGCCACGACTGAGCTGAGGCCGGGCGCGGGCGGCCGTTCCGCGCGCCGGTCACCTGCTGGGCAATCGTTGGGCCCAGCAGGAGGACCCAGGGTCGGGACCCGGCCCGCGCCACAGGCCCGACCCTGGGGCGTTTCAGCGGCGGCTGCCGGCGGCCTCCTTGAGCCCGAGGTCGAGATTGGTGGAGTTGAGGACATCCGGAGGCTCGACCAGTGGGGGCTCTACCGTCCGTGAGCGGAAGGGGATCACCTGTGCATCGTGTTCCTCCTCCGCGTCATCGCTTCCCTGAGCGCCACGGGCGCCGTCGGTTGGCTCTGTCGTCCACCATGTGCCCTGCCGATACGCGAGCTGTTGGCTTGTGGTGGCGTGTTCCTCTTGGTGGGGGACCGGCGCGTCCTGCCTGCCGGCCTCCCAGCTGGGTGGGCTGGCCGCCAGTAGCAGTGACAGCAGAAGCCCGGCGGATCGGCTGGAGAGAATCCGGGCCGCCTGGATGAGCCTGTGGCGCTGTCCGACGGGCAGCGCCAGCGCCACGCAGCCGACCTCGCCGTCGATGACGAGTGGGACGGCCACGCAGACCTGGCCGTCGGAGTACTCCAGGATGTCGAACTGGGCGGCGTGCGGGCCGTGACCGTCCAGGTTGTGAAAGAGCTTCGCGCCGTCGGTGATGGTGCGCTGGGTGAGCGCGATCGGTCGGTGCCTTGAGAGGTGGTCCATTCGCTGGTCGAAGTCGAGCTGGGCGAGAAGGCTCTTGCCGACCGCGGTGGCGTGTGCCGCCTCCGCGAAAGCCACCCTCTCCTCGACGCCCGGGGCGTTCGGCCCGTCCGACCACTTGAGGATCGAAACTTCCCCGTGGCTGTAGGTGCTGATGTAGACGGCCGCGCCGACGGCGTCCCGGAGCCCGGCGAGCACCTGGTCGACGACCGCCCCCGGCTGACCAGCTTCGGGCACGGCGATCAGCCGCAGCGCCGGCCCGGGCACGTACCCGCCGTCGCGAGTGAGGAGGGTCAGGTGCTGCTGGCACAGCCACATCAGCAGGCGTTGCATCACTTGGTGCGGGAGGCTGGTGGCCCGGGCCAAGTGGCGTTCGCTAACCGGTCGGCCCGCTCCCGCGATGATCTGGAGGACCTCGAGGACCCGCTGCGCGGACTGCCAGCGCTGAAGGGGCCGGCTGGGGGGTGGGACCTGCTGCGCCAGGTGCGTCAGGGATGCATGCCGCAATGGAGCGGCCGACCACACCAAACCACGCCTCAGCGCCTCTGGCGATTGCGGTTCCGATGGTGGCGGGGCGACTGGGGCCGTGCCCGTGGGCTGCTCCTCCGGCGCGGTGCTCGTATGCCGGGGCTAGGGGATCCGACCGGCGAACGAATCGCGCCTGCGGACAGCAGCCAGGAGGGTCCGCACGTCGGCGGCGAACTCGCCGTCCTGTTCCGGGGCGACGCTTTCCCGGTCGGCGAGGCCGATATCGGCGAGATCCCACCCGGCCTGCCGCAGGAGGGTCCGAGCGTCCTCATGTCCCCACCGGGCGGCGCTCACCACGGCGGTGACGGCCCGGGAGGCCGCGTCCGGCCCTGACTGCCGCCACAAAGTCACGGCCAGACGAAACGCTGCCCCGGGGTGGCTGTCCTCGCACGCACGCCGGAGCCAGTTCCGTGCCCGGTCCAGCTCGCCCATGCGCAGCGCCTTCGACCCGAGCCTGTAGCACGAGTTCGCGTGAAGGCGCCGCTCAAGCTCCTCACCCCGCGACGCCCGCCGCGGGCCCCAGTCGCCCTCGGGCCGGTCCCAGAAGTCGGCTCCCCTCAGCCCGGACAGCAGGGCGGCGAACGCGGAAGGCTCCGCCGGCCTGCCGGTGCTGCCCCGTTCGCTGTCATTGACGTTCACATCACTCACCTGTGTCCTCTTCCCGGCGCCGGGTCTTCCTGTGCCGATCGCGGATGTAGAGCTGGAGCTGCTCGTCTTCCCTCAGCTCGGCTGCTGCCTTGGTCATCAGGGTCTGGATGCGAGCCGGCTCCCGGTTCATGTGGTCCGCGATGGCCTGGTCGTCCATGCCGAGGCTCCGCATCTCCGCGACGTCCCTGCGCTGTGTCTTCTTCATCCGCCTGACGGCAGGTATGACGAGTTCCTCCAGAGGGTCCAGGGGAGTGTGCGGTGCGATGCCCGCGTAGTCGCCGTGCAGATCCGAGGTCCGGCTAGGGCGCGCGATGATGGTGCGCTCGCACTCCTCGAGCCCAGCGTCGTCGGTGGGGCGGGCCAGCTCGTCGTAGGCGTCGTTCGCGACGTTGTTCGCGGTCTCCTTCATGTACGGCAGCGGGTTGCGGTGTTGCTTGTCTGGGTCCCGCCACCACATGGCGTATGTCCGCACGAGGGCTTCGTGGGCCATGTCATTGACCCAGGACCGCAGCAACGGGTGCCGGTTCCACAGCGACGCGGCGGTGATACGGGTCCACTCCGCCGCGTGCCTCTCGAAGAGCGTGCGCGCGGCCTCTTGCCACGGCTGCTCTTCCTCGTCCGGGGTATCTACCACGGGCCACGCCCCTGCTCACTGGTATCGAAGAGGAGGGCGGCCGCTGGCATCGTCCAGACCGTCATCCGGCCGCCATCCGGCGGCTCCTATCACAGGATGACGAACTGCCCGCAGTCGCACGCACGCTCGGCCTGAGGTCGAAGAGACCCTTCGCGTCCCACTCGTCCGCGCAGAGTCTTCGCCCAGGCCCGGCGCAAGGCGATCACCAGGGGGGTCACGCCGGCCACGGCCGAGATGACCCCGGCCACGTCCAGGGCTGTCAATTCACGCTCCACATGTTCGTTCGGAGAGCAACGCATCCGCGTCACGCCTCTCTTACGGCTTGGGGGGCCTGAACTTTCCTCCCGAACGAAAGTGATCGAAACCGGCGAGCATCTATCGATGACTGTCTGATCCCGACCGGCCTGGTTCCGAAGACCGGCCGGGACAAGAAGGCTGAGCTGCGCAAGCAGCGCAAGCGGCTCAAGGCGGCCGGGATACGCCGGTTCTACGCCGGGCAGTCGGGCCGGCCCCGGCCCCGGCGGAACCGGATCGGCAGTGCCGCCGCGCGCCGCGATGCGCGCGCACTGTCCCGGGTGCGGCACTCGAACGCCTGGTTGTGGTGACGATGCCGAGCATCGTCCACCGAGTGCACCACACGATGTTCTACATCCGGTGCACGATGCAGAACATCGGATGCTGAGCATCGAGTGCCCTCCTGGGCGGATCCCACCCGGTGGGCTCCACTCCGGTGCGCACCGCGATGACGGCACCGCACCCGGTGCGCACCCACCCGATGATGTCCGACACTCTCGCGTGCGCCCGCGCACCCGATGTCCGGCACGGCACCGGATGCGCACCGGGCCGGCCACCCCTTGACCAGCTTCGGCCGGGCGCCCGTTTCTCCTTGACCAGGTTCGCTACCCGGTGCGTTTCCCCTTGACCAGCCCCTCCGTGTCCATCGATCATGCCCCGGTCAAGGGGGTCTGTGATATAGACGCCCGCTCGCCTACGGGGCGCGCACCAGGTGCGGTGCGACGGCGTGGTGGCGCGCACCGTGATGCGCGCGGTGCCGGGCACGATGCGCGCGATGCGCACCCGGTGCGCGTGGTGCGGTGCATCGTGCGGCGGTGGTGCGCACCCGATGCGCACCACCGACATCGATAGTGCGCACTACATGGCTGTGATGCGCACCGGGTACGAACCGGCCGGTGCGGGGGGCACCTGCATAGCCTGGCCCACGGCGACGGCCTACAGGATGGCCAGGTTGTCGGCCAGGTCCTCCTGGTCCTCGGTGAGGACCTCGGCGATGAAGCCGATGACCGCCTGGGCGATGCCCTGCGCCCCGCCGGGGCCGGCCTGCTGCCAGGTGCGCAGGGTGGCCAGGAAGACGTGGCCGAGGGCCTCCAGGGCGAAGGTGTCCGCGCACGGCTCGTCGTCGTCCGGGTCGGGCAGCGCGGTGACCGGGACGACGATCTGCTCGGCGACGTCCGCGAGCAGGACGGGCATCCGCGGTTCGGCGGCGACGAGCTTGGCGGCGACCTCGGTGTCGCCGGCCTGGACCGCCCGGAGGTAGCCGAAGGCGCTCATTACCGCGGTCGGAGTCAATGGGGAGAGCGGCGAAGCGACGGTGGTCTGGGACATGGACGGCTCCTCGAATACGGGCCGCCCCGCTGATCGTGGCGGCCTCAAAAGGAGCCTGGACCCCCGGGGTTGTGGACAGAGTCCGCGTACCGACGGTGAACACCCATCCCGTGTCCTGGTTCGGACGGCGGCGCGCTTCTCCTTGACCAGGCTCGCTATATGCGACATACCACCCATATTGGCGGGGCAGCTGCTGTCGGGAGCCGGGACTGGGAACTGCGCGGGTGACCGCCGAGCAGCTGCCGTTCCCGGTGCCGGACCAGCGCACCCACCTTTCTGTGCCGCAGTACGCGGACATGCACGAGCTCGTGGCGGGGCCTGGTCGTGCCCGGCGGCGTTCCCGAGGCCGCGGCAACGGTCCTGCGCACCGCCCGCGAACTGCTGCGCCACTCGTACTACTGCTACGAGTTCTCACCGTGGCTGTGCTGCACTCCCTGATCGCGGTGGAGACCGTCCTGCGCTCCAAGATTTCGGACGCGGGCAGGAAGTCGCTGCACCAGCTCATCGAGCGGGGCGCCGCCTCCGGGCTCCTGACAGCCCGGCAGGCCGAGTTCCTCCACGACGGACGTAAGATCCGCAGCGGCATGGCCCATGGGCAGAGCACCCACATGGTGATGTCGCCGGCCATGGCCGCCGGGATGGTGTGCACCTCGTTCACCATCGTCACCGAGCTGTGTTCGGTCCCAGCTGTCCCTGACACTGAAGCCGGACCTTTGCCACCGAAGTTGGACCGCTACGACGCGACAGCGGAACTGCTGCCGGCACGCATTCCGACGGTGGATATGGGTGTCAGGGCCGAAGGTGCTTGAGGGTGAATTGCGGCAGGGCGTAGGGGCCGGCCTGGGGCGCGGCCGGGTCGGTCGGGGAGTCTGCCGCGGGAATGCCTGCGGCATGGAGTTCGGCGTTGTCGACGGGGGTATAGGCCAGTTCCGCCGGGTCGGGGAGTGCCCAGAAACGGCGGGTGTTGTTGGAAACGGCGTATGCCGTGGTGAAGCGGATGGAGGGCGGTGCGACCAGGGCGGCCCGCAGGTAGCCGACAGCGTCGCGCGGGCTCAACCAGGTCGCCAGGTGCCGGGGCTCGGTAGGCAGATGCTCGAAGCTGCCGATGCGCAGACAGACGACGGACAGGCCGAACTTGTCGGCATACAGCTGTCCGAGCGCTTCGACGGCGGCTTTGCTCACCCCGTAGAGGCCGTCGGGGCGTACCGGCTCCTGGGGGCTGGTGAGGTGCGCGGCGGGGTAGAAGCCGGTGACACGATTGCTGCTGGCCAGCACCACCCGCTCGATTCCTCTGCGCCGTGCACCCTCCAGGACGTGGTGCGTGCCGAGCACATTGGTTTCGAGCAGATCGGGGAGGGGTGCCTCGTCGGGCACGCCGCCCAGGTGCAGCACCCGGTCGGCTCCCGCCAAGGCCGACTCCACAGCGGCGGCGTCCCGCAGGTCCACGGTGTGCACGTCCTCGTTCTCGGCCTCTGGGCGGAGCGGCACGCGGTCGAGCAGGATCAACCGCTCCGCCGCGTCCCGCAGCGCCTCCCGCGCCACGGAACCGATGGTGCCCGCCGCTCCCGTTACTGCCACCGTTCCCAGAATCACTGCGTCTCCCCTGATTTCGACAACCCGGGCATCTTCGCTCCCGTTGACCCACTCAGCAAGGCGGTGGGGAACCCGCGGAACTCCAGGGACCTCTTGGGCGAGAGACAAGGACCTCCGGGAGCGCCGCCGACGATCCAACTTCGATGGCAGACGGTCCAGATCCGATGTCAGGGGACACCAGCCCCGCCTGCCTGATGATCACGGACCGGTTACGGTCCCGGGCCGGGTGTCACACCGCGACGGAATCGCACACCTCTAGCAAATGACGGCGGGTTTCCTTCGGAGCCCGCGCCATCTGCATGAGGAGCATCGTCATGACGTACACCAGTAGCGGCCGACAGCCCGAACAGGAGCCGCGCTCAACCTGGTCAAGGGGTGTTGAGCTCCCCTCGGGCGGCCCGGAATCCGGTGCCGTATCCAGTGCCGTGAACGATTCCACGTCGTGCCCAATATCGCAGCTCACACCGTCCGTAAGGGGGCCTCCCGGCATGCTGACACCTCTCCCTCTTCCCCTGAGACGTCAGCGAAGGGGAAGAAGTCCACTCCCACGGCCGGGAAGGTACGGGCCGATGCGCTGCGGTTGCTGGGGTGTGTGCGGATCGCGACGGTGCAGCAGATGGCTCAGGTGATCACGGAGGAGGAGTCGGACGGCCGGTCGTACGTGCGCAGGGTGATGGTGGAACTGGCGGAGCTCGGGCTGGTGGAGACGAACGGCAAGGACGGCAAGGACCAGATCTGGAACCTCACCCCGGCCGGGCAGAAGGCTCTGGCTGACGGCAACGGGCTGCCACCCCGACCGAAGGCCGGCACCGGCGCGAAGGCAGTCCGCGCCGGGTTCGGCCCGCACGCGGTCGCGGTGACCGACACGATCCTCGCCTACACCGACACGGTCCTCGGGAGCCGGGAGTACCTGACCGACTGGCAGGTGGAGGTGAACCACGCCATCAAGGAGACCGGCCTGAGCTTCAACACCGACGCCGTCCTCGCCGTGCCGACCAGGACCAGCGAGGTGCGCTTCTTCGAGCTCGACAACGGCAGCATGTACCAGGCGTGGCCGTCCGGCCTGCGGGGCGCTGCTGCGGAGAGGTCGGCGGCCGGGGTGGTTCGTCACGGGATGGCGTACGCCGGGCCGGGGGAAGGGTGTGTGTGCAAGCGCCACGACTGTGGGGGAGTCGTCCCGGTCTCCTGGTGCCCGGAGCACGGGGACGCGGTGGGCCCGGTGATGGAGTGGCATCCCGGAGGCGGGATCCGCTGCGCGGCGCTGGCCGGACAACGTACGGAGTTGCCCGTCTCGCGGTGACGCCCACGCTGCGCCCGGCGGGCGGGAACCGACGGTCGGAGAGGCCCTGACTTTCGGTGAGTGACGTGTCTGTGACGATTGGTCATGGAAGGATCGCGGGGGTCGGCATGGAGCCGACCGGTAAGAACATGGCTGAGCAGTCCACGCCCAACGCAAAGGGTCCAGCCCCATTCCAGTCGGCGCCCACCCCGGCGGCAGAGGTGAAGCCCACGGGTTCGACCACGCTGACCCCGACCAACGTGGACGGGGTGCCTGCCCTGTCCATCGTCGAAGGGCACACCATCCCCGAGCGCATTGACGTCGTGGACGCTGAAGGCCGTGTGGTGGCCCGCTACACCGCGCACGACGTGCAGGAACGCACTGTCTGGCACTTCGCCAATGGCGGTGAGTGGCATTTCAACAGCGGCGAGCACCAGTTGTCGATGGGTGGTTCTGGTACGAGCGGCTTGCTGCGCTTTGTCGCAAGTGGCACCGCCTAGTACTGCAACGGTCTTTGGGTTGACTGGTTGGCAGCTTCTGGTGGTGTGTG